>NZ_JAMOYX010000089.1:0-3432 GCF_023669465.1 Dorea sp. MB18-49 | reverse complement strand
TTCTAATACCTGGAGTATTATCGTAAAGGTGGTGAATAAAAGTTTGCTTCAAATAGAATATCCTGAATTAACAGGATATAAAACAAAAGAAGACGCAGAAATTGCTTATCATAAGGCAATGCATCAATTTGCTATGGATATGGAAAATATTAAAAGCATAACGGGCGTAAAATACACATTGTCTTCTTATATAGAACATTGGTATGTTGATATTTTCAAACAATATACAACGAGCCCTTCTTATCTTCAAACTACGGATTGGGCAATTCAACGGGTAATCCTGCCATCTATTGAAGAGGATCATTTATTAATCAATCTGACACCAGAATACATAAATGATATTTTACAAAGATGTGCAAAACTTCCATATCGGACAGCTGGAATCGTAAGCAGGAAAATTCTGTGCACGATTCTGAAAACGGCAGAAGCGGAAGAACTTTTAGATATTAAATTTTCGTTTGAAAGTATTATAACTTTTCCAAGGATTCCACCGAAATATATTGCTTATGAAAAAGAAGATATATGCAAGCTGTTAGAAATAGCCAAAAAAAGTGATGCAATTTACCTTGAAATACTTTTATGTCTATTTGCCGGATTACGTATAGGTGAGGTTCGAGGGCTCAATTATGATCATGTTGATTTTCAAAATAATACAATCACAATCATGCAACAGATTCCAAATGAATCATATATAGAGATTAAAACTGAAAGTGATCGAATGGAGGATGATGATTACGCAATTCCATTTAATTCTGTTATGAGCAAAGAACAGGTAGACGGTTCATACAAATTGTTCACGATCTGGGGCTGGGATACCTTCCAAAAGAAACATGAAATTGATATCTCTTTTGCAATTCAGTTCCATAGAACGAGAAGAATAGTCCCCGTTCATGTAAGAGTAAAGTACAATCTTCAGAAGTGTTTTTGGCGATACTGAATTTATTCTTTCATAGGTAGAATACAGGTCAGTCAAATCCATTCCCTCCACAAACTGACTTAGTAATCGCACAGAATCATCTTCCGGAATGATTGTTTCCAAATTTAAAGGAAGTTTTAGTTGATATCCTCCTTCATTCAAAGTATAATTCTTATGTAAAAATATAGGTTTTCGCATACTTATATTTTACACCAACAGCCGGACTTTTCGAAGCCCGGCTGTATTTTTTCATCGAAAAGAGGCTGCGCACTAATTGCTTAGTGCGACAGCCCCTTATAGCGATAAATACCTTATCTTGAATTCCGTATAAACAGGTTATAAATTTAACCTTATCACAAAAAACACGGGATACTATTTTGATTCATACAGAGAGAGAAACCTATAAAAACACGGGATAAAACATTTATCGCTATAACATAAGCGTCAGATAAGAACGTGTAGAGACAAGCAGCGATTATAGAAAACTCCCCTGCTACTTAAAATGGGAGCAGGGGAGTTGAGATGTCAATGACAATAAAATAATCTTTAAAATGCAGTTTTCCATTATTTCTCTCATCATCTGGTGATTATTCACATGTCTTTTCCTTATATTAGAAAAATTAAGCTTTAATCCATTTGCCAATCCATTTCCTTGTTGTTTGATTATATCTACATTTATACAAGACGCCATTTAAGGTTTTATATTTCCAAACAATAGTGTGCGAAGCCGGACTGATTTCTGGAGGCGTAGCATCCGTCGAAGCAGCATAAACATTTGAAGTAATAAGCGTATGATTAGCAAAAGCTATAGATGATGGCGTTGTCAGACTAAAAATAAAGCTGCAGATTAAAGTGATAAATAGTGTTTTAGTCGTTTTCATGAATTGGTTCCCCTTCCTTGTAGCGTGGCAATCTTTTTAAGTCTTCAGAGAGGTGGTCGATGTCGGCAAAGAACCTTCCTTCGTAATAAATGGTATATTGTTTGGTTCCGTGATCAATGATATAAGCGTTATCTTCACGGAGCTCTACTGCGCCGTCTGTCACCGGATACAGCTCCCGAAAATTAGGTTCAGGGACGCAGAAAACAGAGAATATGACCACAGCAAATATGGCCGTATGGCACAGATACCCGTGTACACGCTTAAAACGGGAAGTATTTTCCTGATTATTTAAGATAAAGTAGATTCGTGTACTTAGTACAGAGGTATCATTTACGGCAAAGTGCATCATGCGGCTGGGCTCTGCGAGCCTGGCGCTTTGTATTCTTTTTGCGGTTTTTACAATCAGTTCAGCGTAATCGGTGACACTGAATTTCGGGTTGGATTGTATCAGGAAAAAGTCGTTGGAAAGCTCCAGAAAGAGCATAAATTCTTTTTTTAAATGCTGTACAAAAGGATTCCACCAGTGTATGCGGCAGATAATTTCCATCAGAAATCCAAGCCATAGGTGATGCTCTTTATAGTGCGCAATCTCATGCAGGCAGATGTACTTAAGCTCCGTTTCGGAAAAGCTTTGCCCATCGGGCATTATCAAAATCGGATGTAATAATCCAGTGATGGCCGGAGAGATTGGCTCCGGGATAAGGGCAATCCGTATCGGTTTGGCAAGGTATTCCTGTAAAAACTCGTACAGATATGCATATGCGCCTTCTTTTTCAACAAAAAATGCAGAGAGCGCATGGTGCAGCCGTATATACTGAACCAGGAGCCGCAACAGCAGGATAAAAGCGACCGTAAACCAGATTGAAAATATCAGCGTATCCACCCGTAGACGGCAGCCAGCAATATTTTGTGTTGTAAAGTCTAATATCCTTGGCAGGACCTGATAAGACTGAAACGAATAGGTAAAAGGAAAATTGAAAGGTATACTCATGCGGATTAAAATAACAAGTATACCGATTAACGAAAATTGTATCGTGCGTTTGTGGAAAACGGATGTGTGGTGCATGATGATATGCAGGTACACCGTGAGAAAAAGCGTTACAATAAAGCAAGTAAAAAAAGGTCCAAATGAAAGCGCCATATTTAATTTCCTCCGTTGATAAGAATGTGTTTGCGCTGGGCTATCATCTCTTCCAGATGCTCTAATTCATCCAGGTCTGTTTCAGTATCGATCAATGAAGCAATTAACGCAGATTTCTGCCCGTCTCCGAGTATATCTGTACAAGTATTGCCAAAATACTCATCACGGGAAATGACTGGCGCATAGCTTCTGGTAAGCACCGTACCGCTGTAGACGATATCTGCCACTTTAATAGAATGGTTCGCAATCAGTGAGCGGAGACATGCCTGTACGGTATTGATATTCAATGCATCGTCTTTCCTGACAATATCGGATGCAATCATTGGCGTAGCGCTTTCCCACAGAACCTTCATAACATCCAGTTGCTTTTTTGTAAATCGTTTCTTCATTATTATATCACCTCGCTTTTTATGATAATTGTTCGGATAGCATAATCATTGCATAAAAAAGAAAATATGTCCATACTAAAAAAAGATAAAAATAAAAAAAGAATA
>NZ_JAMOYX010000088.1:0-3447 GCF_023669465.1 Dorea sp. MB18-49 | reverse complement strand
ATCTGTTGCAATATATAAACATGCAACAGATTTCCTTTTTATATCATATTATTTATGGTCGTTCTGATATTTCAAAGCGGCTTCAATAAATCCTCTGAACAATGGATGCGGTCTGTTCGGTCTTGATTTTAATTCCGGATGAGCCTGAGTGGCAACAAACCAAGGATGCTCAGGAATCTCGATCATTTCCACGATTCTTCCGTCTGGTGAAAGTCCGGAAAGCTTCATGCCGTGAGAAGTTAGTGCATCACGATAATCGTTATTTACTTCATAACGATGACGGTGACGTTCGCTGATCTGCTCTGTTCCATACATTTCGTAAGCTTTTGATGTCTTATCAAGAACACAAGGATAAGCTCCCAGTCTTAAAGTTCCACCGATGTCTTCGATACCGATCTGTTCCGGCATGATATGGATAACCGGATGTGTAGTGTTCGGATCAAGCTCAGCACTGTGTGCATCGTTATATCCAAGAACGTCTCTTGCAAATTCTACGATAGAAAGCTGCATTCCGAGACACAGACCTAAGAAAGGTACATTGTGTGTACGGGCATATTTGATTGCTTCGAGTTTTCCGTCAATTCCACGTGTACCGAATCCTCCCGGAACCAGAATACCACTTACATCACCGAGTAATTCATCTACATTATCGGCAGTAACAGTTTCGGAATCGATCCATTTGATATTTACGGTTGCACGGCTGAAGATTCCACCATGTTTTAAGGCTTCTACCACGCTGATGTAAGCGTCATGAAGTTGGATATATTTACCAACCAGAGCAACTGTGACTTCTGTGTTTGGATTCTTAAGGTAGTCAACCATCTCTGTCCAGTCTTTTAAGTCTGGTTCCGGACAATCAAGGTGCAGACATTCACATACGACACCTGCAAGGTTCTCTTTTTCCATTGCAAGAGGTGCTTCGTAGAGATATTCTACATCCAGGTTCTGCAGTACATGGTTAGCAGGTACATTACAGAATAATGCAATCTTGTCCTTGATTCCGACACCGAGCGGATATTCAGAACGACATACCAGGATATCCGGCTGGATTCCCATTCCCTGAAGATCTTTTACACTTGCCTGTGTAGGTTTGGTCTTCATTTCCTGAGAAGCTTTCAGATATGGAATCAGTGTAACATGGATCAGGATAACATTTTCATGTCCTTTTTCATGCTGGAACTGACGAATGGCTTCCAGGAAAGGCTGGCTTTCGATGTCACCAACAGTTCCACCGACTTCAATAATGGCAATTTCCGTATTCTCAGCAGCAGGGTTGCGGTAGAAGCGGGATTTGATCTCGTTTGTAATATGTGGGATAACCTGAACCGTTCCTCCGCCGAAATCTCCGCGGCGTTCTTTCTGAAGAACAGACCAGTAGATTTTACCGGTTGTTACATTTGAATTCTTGCTCAGACTTTCATCGATGAATCTTTCATAATGTCCAAGGTCAAGGTCGGTCTCAGCACCATCATCAGTTACAAATACTTCACCATGCTGTACAGGGTTCATAGTACCAGGGTCAATGTTGATATACGGGTCAAATTTCTGCATTGTGACTGTGTAACCACGGGCTTTCAACAGACGTCCGAGGGACGCAGCCGTAATTCCTTTACCTAATCCGGATACTACACCGCCTGTAACGAATACGTATTTTACTGCCATAACTTCCTCCTTAAGTCAAAAATAGTTTCTCTGTTATAAAGTGTTCAAAAAAATACTTTAAGATTATACACCTTTGTTATTAAAAAATACAGAGTTTTTTTCATATTTTGCTTCAAAAGTTGCCTGAATAGACAGACGCTTGAACTGTTTGATGTCTACAGACCCCGGCATGACAGATACATGAACCTGACAGCCTTTTAATTTTGGAAGCTGATCCATTGCAAGTCTGGCGTCTTTGCTGGTTGCGGCACTTACGGAGAGTGCAATGAGGACTTCATCGGTATGCAGACGTGGATTACGGCTGCCCAGATACTTGGTCTTCAGACTTTGGATTGGTTCGATCGCCTGTGGTGAGATGATCTTAATCTCGTGTTCAATACCTGCAAGTTCTTTTAATGCATTTAACAGCAGGGCAGAGCATGCACCGAGAAGATCGGATGTCTTTCCAGTGACGATTGATCCATCCGGGAGTTCCAGTGCTGCCGCAGGTCCGTTGGTCCGTTCGGCTTCTGTCAATGCTGCATCGACGACCGGTCTGTCATGAACCGTAATATTTGCCTGATTCATTAACATTTCTAATTTATAAGTCTCTTCTTCAGAGCATGCACCAAGCAAGAGTCTTCTTCTGGATGCATAGTATCTGCGGATAATCTCCTGACGGGAAGCTTCCTGACATGCATCGTCGTCGCAGATACAGTTTCCGGCCATATTCACTCCCATATCGGTTGGAGATTTATAAGGACTTTCACCGTAGATGCGCTGGAACATTGCATTTAATACAGGGAAAATCTCTACATCACGATTATAGTTGATGGTTGTCTCACCATATGCTTCGAGATGGAACGGATCAATCATATTGATATCATTCAGATCAGCTGTTGCTGCCTCGTAAGCGAGGTTAACCGGATGCTTCAACGGGATATTCCAGATTGGGAATGTTTCGAATTTGGCGTATCCGGCTTTGATTCCGTGTTTGTGTTCGTGATATAACTGGGACAGGCAGACTGCCATTTTACCGCTTCCAGGTCCTGGTGCAGTTACAACGACCAGCGGACGGCTTGTCTTAATATAATCATTTTTTCCATATCCGTCGTCACTTACAATAAATGGTACATTTGTAGGGTAGCCAGGGATCAGGTAGTGGCGGTACACTTTGATACCCAGTTTTTCCAGGCGGTTTTTGAATAATTCAGCACTTTCCTGAGCGTTATATTTGGTAATAACAACGCTTCCGACATAAAGCCCCAGTCCCTGATAAATCTGCATCAGGCGAAGTACATCGGAATCATAGGTGATACCAAGATCACCGCGGATCTTGTTCTTTTCAATGTCTTCGGCACTGATGACGATGACGATCTCGGCCTGATCAGAAAGTTCTCTTAACATGCAAAGCTTGCTGTCTGGCTGGAATCCGGGAAGAACTCTGGAAGCATGATAATCATCAAAAAGTTTACCACCAAATTCCAGATAAAGTTTGTTGTCAAATTGACCGATGCGTTCACGGATGTGTTCGGACTGCATTTTTAAATATTTTTCGTTATCGAATCCAATTTTCATAAGTATATGCCCTCGTTTAAAATTTATTTGATTTTTGATGCGGTAAAACTGCTGTATGCAGATCTGCCGTCATACTTTGTATAAAAATGAAAAGAAAAATGCGCCGGAAGCGGCATAAGCATTTTCATTTCAAGTATACTACAACACATAGGAAGTTTACAATCTTTTCATAATGTTTTTATTGATTTCTAACATGACGCTCTATATAATAATTAGGTATACAGGAGG
>NZ_JAMOYX010000087.1:0-3460 GCF_023669465.1 Dorea sp. MB18-49 | reverse complement strand
GGAATATATAATGAAAAAAATATTTTTTGAAACACTAAAACATAAGTTTGGTCATTATTTACTGGTTATATTATGTGGTATACTAATGGTTTCGACAATATATGTATCATATGCATTTAGTGACAGTATTGAAGGAATTATACATGGACAAAATTCTGGCATAGTGGAAGAAATGTACACTTTTATTAATTTTCAAGAGACATATATTCTCTTGTTTATATTAATGGTACTGGTTATTATTTCGTACATACAAAAAAAATCCTATGATTATGTTCTGCTTGATACGATGGGATTAAAGAAAAAGCATAGATATATGTTTATTGGATTTGAATATGCAGGGATTATATTTTCCTCGGTAACTGGTGGCTTGATTTTAGGAAAAATATTAGCAGAGTGTGCAAAAACAGTATTACAAAATATCTTTTATAATACAATTACTACAGAGGTTAATTATGGATTTATTGCACTGCGGAATACATTGGTGATTTCATGTGAAGTTTTCGGCATCCTATTCATTGTTTTTGATGAATTGATAGCATGTCTGGGAATGGATGCATTGTTGACTGTTGGAAAAAAGAACGGGAAACCACTGAAGAAGAGACCGAAAACTTTACTGATTGGGATATTTTTGATCTTGATTGGCCTTATAAGTCTGTTGTTTTATTGGGGAAAGATATCCCAAAGTATTCCGACTGTATTTTTGAATGCGGGCATGTGCCTGCTTATGATTAGTTTGGCAGGATACTATTTCGTTCGGTTGAATAAAAAAGAGAAGAAGTATTATAAACGAATTACATGGTTGGAAAACTGGTATCATAGATTCTTTTATAATATAAATATGTCATTTGTCGTTGCAGCATTTCTTGTAATTATTATGACGGATTTTTCTATAAAATTATTGGATAACCTTCCGATTACCGAACCGAAGAATTATCCGTTTGACTTGGTATGGATGGCAAATACGGATGACGAAGAATTTTTGAATCATTTAACAGATGATGAAGGGGTTGAACTGAGAAAAGTACCATGTGCTAGAGTGACAACGACAGATATTGCTGAACATATGGGGATTCCGGCATCAACTTATGAAAAATGGACTGGAAAATCGCTAGATTTGAAAGACAATGAAATATTTGTTGTATATCAAAGGGAGAGGTTTGAACGAAACAAAGTCGGAATTGGTTACAATACAAAAAATCCATTAATTTATATAGGAAAAGCAAGGGCTGATTTATGGTTGTATATAAAAGGCGTAGCAGCACCTAAAGTACAGTATTTTACAGAAAAATTCAAGGTTGTCGGAACAGAAGACAGAATTCTAACAGGTGTGTTTGGAAGTGAAACATGTGAACATATTATTGTATTCTCAGACGAATATTATCAGAAGAACTGTGTGAAAGCAGATGGGGCGAATATGGCTGTTATGATGAACATACCTGAAAATTATGATAAAGTTGTCGAAGAAATAAAAGCGTATGCCCAAGATCATTCCCAGGTAAATTATTTTGACGCGGATAATGGGAATCTGATTTACGAGAAGAAAGAGCTGCTGTTAGAAAGAAGTAAAACAAAGCTTTTATACGTGGCTTCAGCAGCGGGAAATATTATCATTATGCTTTTGTGTGGAATATTTGTATTGAGTATAAAAATGGAGTGTGATTTTCCGGAGACAGAATGGAAATACCGATTTTATATTCAATCAGGAATGTCTTCTGCTAAAGTCAGAAAGGGAATCATAAAAGAGTGTCTGCTATCAGGAGGACTGCCTGTTATATGTGGCACAATTATTTCAATTTTGTATTGTAGTATGCTTTTGTATGCGAAACATTTACAGATTGAGTGGGTTCATAGATACTTTAAAGGAATAATTTTGATTGTTGGTGCTATATGGTTGCTTTTTGCTGTTTTTATTTTTATATTTGCTTATAGAAATATTAGAAAAATAGAGGGAGATAGTGGAAATGGAAAAAAGTAAAAAAATTTTAAAAGTGGAAAATTTAAAAAAGGCATATTACTCAACTTCCCGAACAGGAGAAATCATTACTTATCCTGTTTTAAATAATGTTTCATTTGAGATAGAAGAAGGTGAATTTGTAGGGATTATGGGACGTTCTGGTTGTGGAAAAACTACATTATTAAAGGCAGTGGGAATGTTAGACAAACCAGATGACGGAACAATATATTACAAAGATAAAGATACAAAAGATATATACCGGGCTGAACTGGCAAGACTTAGAAGAACAGAGATTGCTTTTGTATTTCAGGATTATTATCTTATGGATAGTCTGTCTATAAAAGAAAATATTATGCTTCCACTTATTTTGGATGAGGCAGATGTTCAGGAGAGTAAGAAAAAATGTGAAGAAATGGCTGAGAAGTTTGCAATTGCGGATTTATTGGATAAAAAACCATATGAATTATCAGGAGGAGAAAAACAAAGAACTGCGATTTGCCGCGCATTAATCTACAATCCCGATTTAATTTTGGCGGACGAACCAACAGGAAATCTGGACTCTGCCTCATCAGAGGTTGTAATACATACTTTAGAAGAGATTAATAAGAAGATGGGGAAAACAATTCTGCTTGTAACACATGATCCTATTATAG
The DNA here is from genome assembly GCF_023669465.1 of Dorea sp. MB18-49. Classification (NCBI taxonomy): domain Bacteria; kingdom Bacillati; phylum Bacillota; class Clostridia; order Lachnospirales; family Lachnospiraceae; genus Dorea; species Dorea sp. MB18-49. Next base: position 853 of record NZ_JAMOYX010000087.1, on the reverse strand, counting down.
CAAGTTCATGTGATAGAATTATTTTCTTAAAAGATGGAAAAGTAAAGGAAGACCTGAAGAGAACCGGAGATAAGGAACAATTTTATAATGAAATAATTACAAACTGGTGCTGATTTGCAAGTGCTTATATAAAATAAACCTTGTTCATGAATCGTATTCAATTACTACGATAATGGCAAGTGCTTTAAGATGATTTACAGTGTCTCTGACTGAGTATTCCAATGAAAATAGAAAAATAAAATAGTATGTGAATATTCCCGTGCGGAAGAACCCCTGAGTCCGGACAGCCGGGACACGGAGCCCGGATTATTCAGACAAGGACGATGAACTGCCGTGGCTCAGTTACCAGCACTTTGGCAATCTGGTAGGCAACCTCACAGATCTGATTGTGCTGGAACAAAACTGGCAGCTGATGATTGATGAAATCTGGAATACCCGTCAGGTCAATGACTATGGATGAGCTGTATCTGGCAAGAGCACGATATGAAGAAACACTGAAAAATGATCCGGAATTTGATGAAAACTTAGATTTTGTTTTGTTTAGGGATCACGGGAAGGCAATCGCAAGACCGTATTATTATTTTAAGAAACTAATGAAGAAATGTAATATTGATTGTACAAAACATGTATGGCACGATTTACGGCACACTTATGCAACACTGTTAGATCAAAACAATATGAACATGAAAGTAGTATCGGAGATATTAGGTCATTATTCAGAAGAATTTACAAATGAAGTTTATGTCATTCATAAACCAGAGGTCATCATCTATGATACAAGTGAAGTAATGAACTCATTTATTGAGTCATTAAAACTGGACTCAACAGAAAGAACCATACCTGTATATGATAT
>NZ_JAMOYX010000086.1:0-4607 GCF_023669465.1 Dorea sp. MB18-49 | reverse complement strand
AATATATGGTAATCAGTTAGGAGTCAATCCTATTTACAAGCATCTTTTTTTGTTCTTTTTTTGAATAACTATTCCTTTGATTTCTGGTCAAAAATAACCTCAAAGATTGTTCCACCTGCAGGGTTTGACTTAATGCTGATACTGCCATCGTGCACTCTCACGATCTCATGAACCAGAGCAAGTCCAAGTCCTACACCACCAAGCTCTCGGCTTCTGGATTTATCCACGCGAAAGAATGGTTCAAATACACGTTCCCTGAGTTCTTTCGGAATTCCGCTTCCGGTATCCTCTACTGACAGGTAAATATGTTTTTGTTTTTTGTATGCATTTACTGTAACCTGACCATCTGAATGATTGTATTTTATAGCATTCTCAACAAGATTATATACCAGCCTATAAATAAGGATATCACTTCCAATCATCGTTATATTCTTATATTTTCCAATAAGTTTTATATTCTTTTCCTGTGCAAGAGGTTCCAAATCTTCCAATACCTCGTCAACGAGATCATTAAGGATAATTTTTTCATCCCGTCCTACAGTCTGAAGCTCACTCATGTCGAGAAGTGTTTTTACCATCTTGCCAAGCCTGTCATTTTGTTCCGTCAACATCTTTATCATCTGTACGGTGTCTGCATCACTGCCCGGATGCTGAGTGGAATGATACAAGTCAAGCTGTACCTGCATTAACGATAATGGAGTTCGAAGCTCATGTGCTGCACTCGCAGTAAATTGTCTCTGTATCTCAAATGCATCTGAGAGGCGTTCAAGCATCTTGTTATACGAAACACTAAGCTGATTCAGTTCTTTAATCTTACATTCTTCTATTCCCGAATCTGCCAGGTTTTGAGCCTGCACTTCTTCAATTTTATCAGAAAACTCACGAATTGGTTTAAGGGCATGTCCACTTATAAAATATGCGGCCACTCCACCAAGGAGAGCCAATAAAGCCGAAACTATCAGACTGTTTCTTTTGTAGTCTTCTTTATTATTGTACACTTGAACAGAAAAATCATTTGAGAACTCATCCCACTTATCCTCTGGTATGCTGATGTATATTTCTTCCGAACCACCTCCGCTGTCATCTCCCTGAGCGTCAACAGCCTTTTGCAGGGAATCCATATAATACACACCATTTTTATAGACAAACATTGTCAGGCACCCACATATAATCGCAATACACAATGCAGTTATACAAGTAAGTCTCCACTGCAGTGACATTTTTTTCATCAATCAGACTCCTCTCGTATTTTATATCCTTCTCCCACCTTATTCATAATTGCATCATATCCAAGCACTGCCTTAAGCTTTCTCCTTAGCGAAGACATATGCACCCGGATGGCTCCACTGAAGCTATCCACAGATGCATCCCAGACATGCTCCATCAATTCCTCCTGACTTACCGGTCTTCCCAGGTTAAGAAGCAAATATTCCAAAATTCCTTTTTCTTTTCTTGTCAGGGAAATCTTTGTTTCCTTTGCATATGCCTCACGTTTTATCGTGTCGAACATGATATCGCCGCTTTCCAGACATACATCCTTTTGTACAAATTTCCTTCTTGTCAGACTTCTGATACGAGCCTCAAGTTCCTGTAGATGAAACGGCTTTTCCATATAATCATTCGCACCAGCATCCAACCCTTCGACTTTATCTGCAATCTGCCCTCTTGCCGATAATATAAGAACCTTTGTCTCCTCATTGCTCTGTCTGAGTTCTTTTAGGATTTCCATCCCATCCATGCCGGGCAGATTCAGATCCAGAACAATCAAATCATAATTTTCTGTCAGGATGTATTCCAATGCCTCTTCCCCATCATAACAGGTATCCACCTCGTACCCGGCATCATACAGACTTTTCGCAACCGCATCACATATTTGTTTTTCATCTTCAACTATTAATAATCTCAAAATCATTCCACCCGCTTCTTAACGAAAATTTCACACTAACTATTGTATAATACCGAAGTCAGCTGGTCAACAAATACAACCAACGAAAGGAGTAACAAAATCTTGAAGTGCAAAAAAATATTTCAATTTGTAATATTCATCACAGGTACAGCCATGATTGGCTATGGTGTGATCCGAGGTGAAGCTGCTGCCGTCTTTGGCAAAGCAATAAAATTATGTCTGGAGTGTGTTGGAATTGGATAAAAAAACGAAATTACTATCAAAAAAAGTTGCCAGAATACGGGGATGGATACAGGCAATTGCCACATTACTTACCAATATCCATATTCCCAATTTACTTAAAGGCAAAATATATCAGGGCAAGATTAAAACAGTATGTGTGCCAGGATTAAACTGCTATTCCTGTCCTGCTGCAACAGGCGCCTGCCCCATTGGAGCTTTTCAGGCGGTTATCGGATCCTCCCGATTTAAATTTTCATATTACATAACCGGGTTTCTCATTCTACTCGGTATGATACTCGGAAGATTTATCTGTGGTTTTTTATGTCCGTTTGGCTGGTTTCAGGATTTACTTCATAAAATCCCCGGAAAAAAATTTTCCACAGCCCGACTGAAGCTGCTAAGATACTTGAAATATATGGTCCTCATTGTTTTCGTTATCCTTCTGCCAATGTTTGTAACGAACTCTGTAGGAATGGGGGATCCGTTCTTCTGTAAGTACATTTGCCCACAAGGTGTTTTGGAAGGAGCCATACCATTGTCACTTGGAAATACCGCTATAAGATCTGCACTTGGAACACTTTTTTCTTTTAAATGTCTTATTTTGATTACAGTTGTTGTGTTGAGTATTTTGTTTTACAGACCCTTCTGTAAATGGATCTGTCCTCTTGGTGCAATCTACTCATTATTTAATAAGATCAGCTTTCTCAATATTAAGATTGAAAGCAGCCAATGTATCGGATGTAGCCAATGTTCAAAGGTATGTAAAATGGATATTGACGTATGCAAGACTCCGAATCATCCAGAATGTATACGGTGCGGAGCTTGTATCAAAGCTTGTCCAAAAGATGCAATCCAATATCAGTTTCTAGGCAAAACATGTCAGAAAAAGAACAACAGCAACCAACCATAACCAACCGGTAACTATTAATTTTATTACTATTATTTTAAGGAGCAATTATTTATGAAAACAAAAAGAACATTTCTCTCTATTTTAACACTTTGCATAGCATTATTATTTACAGCATGTAGCGGGAAAGGAACTGCAGGCACAGAAAAATCTCAGAATACCAAGACTGAATCCGGCTCAGAATCTGCAGACGATTCCAACTCTAAACTGAATGATTTATATCAGCAGGAAAATCAGATCTTCGCAGATCACGAAGATGTATGGAACAAAGCATTTGGCATGATGAGCAAAAGTGCTGCAGATCAAAATGGAAACTATGCGGATTATCTGGCTGACACTGTTGAATCAAACAAAGACTCTTTTACAGATGACGAGCTGAAAACACTTACCGCTGATATTGAAATTATCCGAAAAATCGAGGAACAGATCGCTGAGATTGAAAAGAAAAATACAGGATCTGATAACACCGATCAGAAAAACAGTTCCAACGACGCATCTCCTTTCAAGAATTTTTCTGGTCAGGATTATGATGGGAATTCTGTTGATGAAAGCCTGTTTTCCAAAAATGCAGTAACTGTCATCAATTTCTGGTTCACCGGATGCAAGCCTTGTGTTGCCGAGTTATCTAAACTTAACGAATTAAACGATGCAATCAAATCAATGGGCGGCGAAGTCGTAGGCATCAATACAGAAACCTTCGATGGAAATAAAACTGCCATAAAAGAAGCAAAGACTCTTCTCAAGAGCCAGGGTGCTAAATATCGCAATCTTTCCATTGACTCTTCTTCAGATGCAGGGAAATACGCATCCGATATCATGGCATTTCCTACAACAATACTGGTCGATAGAAATGGTAATATTGTAGGTGATCCGATGCTCGGCGGGATTGATAATCAAGACAATTATGATACTCTGATGAAACAGATTCAGTCTGTCATCGATGCTGATAGCACAAAAAAATAAAAATATGCAAAAGGCTCCCTGTGTATTCCACAGAGAGCTCTTTTGCTGCAATGAAACGATTTCGTTTAAAATCCACTGCCATAACATATCAGCCATGACAATGGATTCCTTAAAATTCAATTTTTCTGCATCAGTTCTTATTTAACGCAAAGTTAATGATGCGGCTGACACCATCCTTCATTCTAACGTAGAAGATCACATCGAAAAATATCGTTCCCTCTCCCAATTCTGTATTTTCTGTATTGTTCCCAGTAATTTTATCATGGAATGTCTGATTTGTCTCGCCAGGCTCTGTGCTCACTTTTGATACAAGCGGTTCACCTTCTATCAGCTCCATGATCACTTCCGCTTCCAAGTCCTGAAATTCTGCAATTGTGAATTTTAGGATACGTGCCAAAACTTCTTTTTGAGATAAGATATATTTGGCGTAAGCATCGTATTGGACATTTTTCTTTTGTTCTTTGTTCAAATCTTTCTCCTCAAATGGTATGAAATCCTCCTGAACTAATGGAATAGTTAAAAGCGAGAACGAAAAGATTATGCATTATCATAAAAACATAAATAATAGATGCAATTATAGAAAATTCACAGCTATTTTTTGCAAAACAT
>NZ_JAMOYX010000085.1:0-4628 GCF_023669465.1 Dorea sp. MB18-49 | reverse complement strand
TGCTGTATGCCAATTTCTCCTGCAAGGTAGCGTTCGACTATTTTTACTTTTTCTACTGGTTCTATCTTACTCTTTCTGAACATGAAAATACCCCCATATAGGACTTTTATATTTCATTGTCCTATATGAGGGTAGCATATCAATGTGCCGGGGGTTTTTGAACTTATAATTCGAATACGATTACTTCGCAGCTTTCAAGTGAAAGATGGGATTCGGTATTATAATTATGCTGCTTGTGCTGATTAGAAAGAAGAACCTGTTTCACCGGATAATCTAACGGAAGTTCGACAGATTCTTTTCCGAAATTAGCGGCGACCAGTATACGTGTATGTTCATCTTTCCGGTAATAGGCCATGACATCCTCTGTGTCCTGATAAGCAGGGAGAAATTTACCATAAGTAAAGACTTCTTTGTATGTTGGAGATTTTCGAAGCGCAATCAGTCTCCGGTAATAATTTAATATAGAGTCTGGATCTTGATCCTGATCAGCCATATTGATCTCTTTATAATTGTCATTTACTTTCAGCCAAGGAGTTCCTGCGGTAAATCCGGCATTTTCCTGAGCATTCCACTGTACGGGGGTTCTGGCATTATCGCGGCTTAGTTTGCTGCAAGCCTTAAGTGCTTCTTTAGCGGTAAGACCGGCATTCCTTGCAGTATGATATTGATCAATGGTATTGATGTCATTATATTCTTCGACACTGTTCCATACCGCATTTTGCATACCGATTTCCTGTCCCTGATAGATGAATGGGATGCCGCGGAGAAGGATACTGACGGTTCCGAGCATTTTGGTTCCGGCAGGATTCTGCGCATAATCTGGTAAGAAGCGGGATACACCTCTTGGTTCATCATGATTTTCAATGATATTGGCTTCCAGTCCGCAAGTTTGCACTCTGAGCTGGGAGTCAGAGATGGCTTTCCGCCATTCTTTAAAGTCTACGGGTGGGGCATCGTACCATCCGTGTTCCCCTTCACTGAGTATGTGAGCACTGAAGTCAAAGATTGTGGAAAAATGACCATTTTCACCGATGAAGTCTGCAAGTTCGCCTTCTTTCATGTTGAATACTTCACCGACAGTAAAGGCATCGTATTTCTGGAAAGTATGTTTCTTTAAGTCCTCGAGAAAAATGCCGACACCATCTACGTTTTCTACCATCCTCCAGCAGTTTGCAAGCCCATCCGGTCCGTCCGGATCAAGATCTGAAAAAGTCAGGTCTTTCTTTATATTGATGATCGCGTCAATACGGAATCCGGCGAGACCCTTTTCAAGCCACCAGTTCACCATTTCATAAAGCTTCTTTCTGACTACCGGATTCTCCCAGTTAAGATCCGGCTGCTCTTTGGCGAACATATGAAGGTAGTACAGATCCGTTCCCGGAACCGGCTCCCAGCAGCTTCCGCCGAAGTAAGAACGGTAATTGCTTGGTGGATTTCCATTCTTTCCCTTGCGGAAATAAAAATAATCGGCATATTCGCCTTCCGGATCTGCCAGTGCTTTCTGGAACCATTCGTGTTGATCAGAACAGTGGTTGATAACCAGATCCATAATGATGTACATATCTCTTTTCTTTGCTTCTGCAAGCAGTTCTTCGAATTGTTCCATTGTACCGAATTCTTCTGCAATTGCATAATAATCGGAAATGTCGTATCCCTGGTCTACAAAAGGGGATTTGTAGATTGGAGAGAGCCAGATGATATCAATTCCCAGTTCTTTTAAATAATCTAATTTGGAGATGATTCCGCCAAGATCGCCGATTCCGTCTCCGTTTGTATCCAAAAAGCTTTTTGGATAAATTTGATAGGCAACTTTGTCATGCCACCATTTTTTCTTCATGATTTATAAAACCTGTCTGTTACGGAGAATTGTCGTAACACCTTTCTTTTTTAATAATGGTTGCAAGTATCAATTATAGAAGTACTGAATGAGAATTTCTTGTAATATGATATTGCAATATGATACAATACTTGCATTTTAAGAATGCAGAAAAAATGTTACCAGACATGCCGGTAACATTTTTTGTCAATATAGGAATTATAAACTTGCTTCGACGAGAACAGCAACAGCCATTGTGTCATCTTCTGTAAATCCCTGTGCACAGGTAAGAATTGTCTGTACATAGTCCTTTGAAAGATCAAGTTTGTGGGAGATGACGTTCATGTCATATCCTTCCTGATTCAGAGCAGTTACATTCTTTACATCCATACGGATCTGTTCCATTGATAAATTAGCATCCATTTCGTATATCCTCCTGTAAATTCACGAAATTTCTTTCTTATATTATATTTTCACTTTTATTTTCTAAGTTCTAATATTTTATCGAGCAGATGGAAAGCGACCTCTTCTTTGCTCATCAGTTCCAGTTCAAATACTTCATTTTGCGTGATCATCGTAACAATATTTGTATCGGTTTCAAATCCGGCACCTTGTTCCTTCAGATTGTTGGCAACGATCATATCCAGATTCTTTTTCATAAGTTTTTTCTTGGAATTTTCCAGCATATTTTGTGTTTCCATAGAAAAACCACATAAGAACTGATGGGGTTCCTTGTGCTCGCCGAGATACTTTAAGATGTCATCAGTACGTTCCAATGGAATAGACATGACATCTCCCTCTTTCTTTTTGATCTTTTCATCTGCAACATTACAAGGCCTGTAGTCTGCAACGGCAGCAGCCTTGATTATGATGTCCATGTCATGGCTTCTGGAAGTTACTTCCTCATACATATCTTTGGCTGATATGACAGGAACGGTGTTAACAAAAAGCGGTGCATCAAGAGCGGTACGCCCGGTTACCAGTGTGACATCAGCGCCGCGGAGCATGCAGGCTTTTGCAATGCTGTAACCCATTTTACCGGATGAATGGTTTGTGATATAACGGACTGGATCAATGGCTTCCTGTGTCGGTCCGGCTGTGACAAGTACTTTCATACCGGCCATATCCTTTTCATGTGCAATGGTTTTGCATATGTACTGGAATAAGGTCTCGGGTTCCGGCATCTTTCCGGCTCCGCTGTCACCGCATGCCAGGTGTCCGCTGGCAGGAGTGATCACCTCCATGCCATAATGCTTCAGCAATTCAATATTATCCTGTGTGACAGGATTCTCATACATTGCGGTATTCATGGCTGGTGCAATGATCTTTGGTGCACGGCTTGCAAGAACGGTAGTTGTCAGCATATCATCGGCGAGACCATGCGCAAGCTTTGCCATGACATTAGCAGTTGCCGGTGCGATCATGACAATGTCTGCAAGTTGGGCAAGTGCAACGTGCTCTACTTTAAATTCAAAATTTCGGTCAAATGTATCTGTGATACATTTATGTCCTGTCAGAGTCTCAAAAGTAATTGGATTGATAAAATTGGTGGCGTTCTTAGTCATGATGACATGAACGTCAGCGCCTGCTTTTACCAGAAGACTTGTAAGTGTTGCAATTTTATAAGAAGCAATACCTCCGGTCACGCCAAGCAGGACATGTTTTCCTTTTAACATAAGTATTCATCCTCATTTCAATGTTCAAATAAAATAATACAATTATAATCACTATATCGCTTTTTCTTCATTCTTGCAAGCAATAGTAATAAAAATACATAGAACCCGCAGGAAAAGACGAATCATAGTAATAACTGTGAAAAATAAGCAGATTGTATGGATTTTTATACTTGTTTGGCAGTTCCCGGAATGCTATAATCGGACTCGTAATTGTATTGTATCCCGGTCACCGGGAATGATAACAAGGAGGAAAATTAAATATGAAGACAAAGAAACAAGACACTAGTTGGATGGTCAGTGTTGCACTTATGGCAGCGATCGTAATCGTTCTGGCGAACACACCGCTTGGAATGATACAGCTTCCGATCATTAAGGCAACAACTGTACATATTCCGGTAATTCTTGGAGCAATTTTGTTAGGACCTGCAGCAGGCGCAATCCTGGGCGGTGTATTTGGCATCTGTTCACTGATCAGTAACACGATGGCACCGACACTTTTATCATTTGCGTTCTCGCCGTTTATGAGTACTACAGGAATACCAGGGGCAATAAAAGCAGTCTGGATTTCAGTAGGATGCAGGATATTAATTGGTGTGGCAGCAGGATGGCTTTGGATTCTTTTTTCAAAACTGAAAGTAAATAGTATCATCGCACTTCCAATCGTGGGATTTGCAGGAGCAATGGTTAATACTATCACTGTAATGGGAAGTATCTATATTCTTTTTGCAAAACAGTATGCAGAAGCAAAAGATGTGGCAGTCAGTGCCGTATGGGGACTGGTAATGGGAACTGTTACAGCATCCGGAATTCCAGAGGCGATTGCAGCAGCAATTTTGGTTCTGGCAATCGGAAAAGTATTACTTGGTGTATTTCGAAAAATGAATATTGGAAATGTTGCGAAAGCAAATGTATAGAGGAAAGAAGACCTTCCGGCTCAAGAAATGGTATGCTCCCCGTCAAGAGGACAATAAAAAATAATAAATTTTTGTATCGTCAGCCATGCTATGGTTGGCGATATTTTATGCTGCTTTTGTATATTGCTCATGATATTTCATTGGTGTCATTACATGCAGTTTCCTTTGAAGTCGTTGGTTGTTGTAGTAATCTATGTAATTAGCTATCGCAGTAATCAAAGA
>NZ_JAMOYX010000084.1:0-5160 GCF_023669465.1 Dorea sp. MB18-49 | reverse complement strand
ATTTTGTATGGATCTTTCATATTTTTCAAAAAATTATGTATTTTCTCAACCTGTTCTTTATTTATTAGATTGTCAATAAACTCCGTCTGAATATCGACCTGCTCCGTTGGAGGCTCCCATTCCACATAGATTTTCTCACGCTTACAATATGTAAAATATGTATTTCTTGCAATTGTAAATAACCATGCACGTATATCTTTTCTTCCATCATATGAATTAATTGCCGTCAATGCTTTTGTAAAAGTTTCCTGTGTAATATCTTCTGCAATTTCTTTGTTCGATGATAAACCACACAAAAAATGATATACGTCCAGGTAATATGATTTATATATACAATCAAAATCCATGTGCTGTCCTCCTTTCCTTTATAATATTAACTATTCAATTTGATAAATGTTACAAATAAAATGCAAAGAACTTTCCATCGGCAACTTTTCTTACATATTTGGATATAAAAAAAATAAGTCAGGCAAATCAAAATATTGACCTTCCTGACCATTTATATATTTATCTGTTTTCCGTAGTTTTCATTTTGAATCCTCGGTTCGTACTATATTGATTATTTTATAATTTATATCTACTTATATTCTTCCAATTTTCTGGGAATCCCATTGCTTTGAAAAATAAATCCTGGTTTAGATTGCCCGTCTTTTTCATATACTGGTTAATTATCTGATTCAAAGATTTTTTAAATTCAGCAAAATCTTCTTTCGCCAGCAACATTCGAAAAGCAATCACAACAGAAAACAAATCGTTTTTTCCACATTTGTATTTATTTCCATTTTGCGGAAGTTTCATTTTTCTATGTAATATTGTATCAGGGATATCAAACCTGCTCTTATATGAAAATAACCTTTCATTATGAGCACAGACGTTTCTATATAAGGTAAGCACTTTCATGTACTGAATTAGTTCTTTTTCACTTACATAATCAAAATGTCGGCTAATTTTCGTTTTCATACTGGTCGTCAGAAATGAATACATCTTTGACATCTGTCCAAATGTTAAAGTTTTCATAATGACCCACATAGGAACATTTCCATATGTTTTTCTTTGATAAACTACATAAGCGTGATCTGTGCTTTTCTTTGCTTCTCTATCCAGTATAGCTATTAAAGCAGCAATTTTCTTTTTATTTGCTCCCGAGTTATTATAATGTACAGCATTCAGATAATCTTCCTGTTTTTCTGAATAAGTATCACAAAAATGATAAGAAATCAGCGATCTCATTTTTTGCTCAAAATGACAAAGATACCGGAAGATCAATGTACGAAGTTTTTCATCAAATTCATATAAAGCAACAAGATCCTCAAAGGTTGTGCCTTCCTTATATTTTCTTGTCATAGGATTATAAAACAGATTTTTATATCCATCTATTAAAGCAAAATAACTGATATCTTCTAATTTGGACACAGCAAATTTATGATCATTAACAATCATTCCTTTTTGCTCGATGAGATTATTGATTTGTTCTTCATAATTCAAAAACGGTTTTATCGGTTTTAACGCTTTTTCTGTCATTTTTCACCTTCTATAAAAATCTGCATATATAGAAAAACGGAGGGCCCTCAGGTCCTCCGTCCGGTCGCAGGCATCGCAAGTTTCTGCAACCTGATCACTGACAAAAATTTTATCACGAACCTTTGCAAAAGGCAAGTGATTTTTGCAAACATTTGTCAGTAAAATATTATATGCGTATTTTTATACCGCATTCAAAACTTACTCTAACAAACAACATCTATAAGCCTTTCTTCTAAATTCTTTTGTTCACATACCTTACAAATAATTTCTGCACAACTATCTGAATAATTATATAAATTCCAACAAGCTTAAGCCAGTAACTCCAAAAAGCAGTTGAGATCTTTTCACCCATTGCCTCATACCAATGTGAATAGGTCATTACATATAAAAGAGCCAAACAAATACCTGTACCTAATGCTATATTCCCCACGCTGCAAATCTCAAAACTTAAATTCTTCTTTTGTTCTTTTTGTTTCATACCCATAGAATGAAAAAATTCATAACGTCTTTGGTAAGAAGACATTTCGGCCAGATTTTTAACAACCATAATAAAAACACCACTGATTAAAAGGGTTATCAGAATAAACAGCTTGCTAAAAAGCAAAAATATATTACTTATTTTCTGTTCTTTTAAAAACACAGTCTTATTATAACATATAGCATGTGGCGAATGACTGTCATCTGGTTGGAATACAGTAATTCCTTCTTTATCTGCGTGATCTTTTATCTCTTTCCATGCCATCTGCTCTTTTGTTTTTGGAAAAGAAAATGCTTCTAACATTGAAACTTCTTCATCATCTGCTGCCTGTTTTTCCCATTGTTTATCAAAATATTCATCCGAAAATATAACTGTATCTTCACAACCTTCACCGGCATCTTCTGGTACGAATTTTCCAAATACGTTTTGTGTATGAATTTCTTTTATCCTATACTGATAATTCGCATCTTTTAAAATATTGGAAGATTCAAATTCCTTTTTATTCGGATTAAATTTACCAATATACAGCCATCCAAATAAATCATAAAGAACCTTATCAGTTACTTTTTCTTCCCTTTGATAATTCTGGTCCTCAATTCCTATAACAATTTCTTTCCCAGACAAACCATAAGCCTTCCCTGTTAGTTCTTTATATGTGGATTCGGATATTCCAATTTCTTCCTGTGAATAAAACATTGTTGCCCGGATCATCGGAATATGTTTAACTGTCCCATTATATTTTTCGGCTATTTTTTCACTGTATTTTTCATCGTTCTGGCGTGCCATCCAGATTATATCATAAGGATAATTACTATTTGTCTTGTCAAGAGGCAGAATCTCTACTATTTGTGTACCGATATAAGAAAGAGCAAAAAAATGTATTACAAATAACATCAGAATAATTAATATATTACTTTGATATTTACTATCAAGTTGATTGATTTTCAATGCATACCGAAAGTAAAAAGGTCCTTTTTTCGCCTGTTCAAGAATAAATGCACCACTGAAAGTAATAATAAGAATTCCGCCTATCAGAAAATATATATGTGCAAAATAATATCCCCATGTTCCTGGCTTATATTGTTTAATTGCAAGTATTATAAATACAATCCCTAACACTGTAAGCAACATCCATTTTGAACTGACGGGGCGTTTTTCCTTTATTTCCTCTTTCATCATTAAAGAGCTTAAATTTCTTCCGTCCATCCACACCAGGAGAATTATAAAGATTCCAAGCATAACTCCCAGACACAAAAGAATTGTATTTTTATATACGACCGGATCCACTTTTTGTAATGTAATAATCTGAGGATTGTATTGATTTAAGCAATATAAAATTCCATATAGGAGCAGATTTCCTAACAAAATACCAATTAAAAGTGAACCTATACATCCTATAATGTATTCCGCAAAAAGAAGCATATAAGACATCTTCTTTTTCATCCCAAGCATAATAAAAGTTCCATAATCTTTTGCCCGGAGTTTAATATAATAGCGCATAGAAAATACCATCAAAAGTATTGTAACAACAGTTATTAATCCAACCGCTATCATAAAATCACTTTTTATTCCCATCATAATCGAAGGTTCTGTAACTGCCCGCACTACAACATCATTCAATCCCCAAAAGATAAATAATTCTGCTACGGCTATAATGTTACTGACAAAAAATAAAATATATTTCCGTATATTGCTTTTAAAATTTTTGTAAATTATTTTATGCAGCATATACCTTCCCACCCCTTACAATAATCTTGAATTCAAATATAGCTGATACTGGCATTGGTCTTTTTATAATTCCGCCATTTTGGAAAGGATTGTTTGATAAAATGTTTCCCTGTTACTACCCTTCTTTAATTCTTCCAAAATCTTTCCATCCTTCAACAGAATAATCCGGTCACAATAACTTGCCATCTGCGGATCATGTGTTACCATGACAATCGTCTTCTTATATTCCGATGAAATCTTATTCAATGCATCAATTACAATTTTTCCTGACTTTGAGTCCAAATTTCCAGTTGGCTCATCTGCAAGGATTAAATCTGGATTGTTGATCAAAGCACGACATATGGCAACTCTCTGCTTTTCACCGCCAGATAATTCATATGGATTCTTCTTTAACAGATATTCTATCTGAAATTGTTCTGCATATTTCTTTGCTTCTGCAATCATCTTATTAATATTCTGTTTGCTTATGATCATCGGCAGCATGATATTCTCTTCAACTGAAAGGCTGTCCATCAGATAAAAATCCTGAAAAATAAATCCTATCTTACTGTTCCGGATATCCGCAAGTTTATCCCCGTATAGTTCACTGGTATCTTCTCCCATAAATTTAATTGTTCCATCCGTCGGTTTATCAATCATTCCGATTGTCTTAAGCAAAGTTGTTTTACCACATCCGGATTTACCCATGATTCCAACGAATTCACCTTCTGTAACTTGAAAGCTGATTCCTTTTAAAACCTTTACATCTTCTTCGCTTTCTTTTATTACGGATTTTCTATAATTTCGTATTAAATTTTCAACTTCTAATACATTTGTTCTCATCTTTTAATCCTCCTTCAATTTTACGTGTAATATATAGTGCAAAACCTCTTTGCACAAGCAACTCTAATGCAATATATCCTAAGCAGGCAACCAGCCAATACTTTGTAAAATTCCATTTATTAACTTCCCCTGCTTTTTCCATTCGTAATAAACATGCAATAAAATGTATTACGGACATAAAAATACCGGCTGCTAATGAAATCATTCCGACACTTTGCATTTCCAAGAGATAAAGAGCTTTACGTTCTTTTTTTTGCATTCCCATACAACGCAAAAATTCCTGTTTCTTTTTATAGGATGGGATTTCTGATTCAACCTTTATTTCCATAATAAAAATCGAATTTAAAAATAATGCTGTTAAAATAAACACCTTGCTTAATAAACGAAACATCAATAATGTTTGCTGTGTTTTTACAAAAGATTCTGTGTAATATATAATGTTTTGTTCATTTCCATCATTAATAATTTTTGTTCCATGTTTTGTGGAATAAGTTCTTATTTCTTTCCAGAGATTACGTTTATTTTCCTGATCAAATTTAATTAAAATCAATTTAGACGGTTCATTTTTTGTCTGTTCTATTCTTTTATATTCTTTCTCAAAATATTTATCA
>NZ_JAMOYX010000083.1:0-5281 GCF_023669465.1 Dorea sp. MB18-49 | reverse complement strand
GACTTGATGTGATCAATCTTGGAACGGGTGTTGGATATTCCGTGCTTGATATGGTAAAAGCATTCGGCAAAGCATGTGGAAAAGAGATTCCATATGAGATCAAACCAAGAAGAGCCGGAGATATCGCAATGTGTTATGCAGATCCTGCCAAGGCAGCAAGAGTGCTTGGCTGGAAGGCTGAAAAAGGGCTGGATGAGATGTGTGCCGATACATGGAGATGGCAGTCACAGAATCCAAACGGATATGAATCATAAATCATAAAAATGAACACCGGATGATGGGAAATACTTAACAGAACGTTAAGGATTTCCCGTCTTTCTTTTTCAGGGGATAAATGGTATAATATCCACATATGTAAAGAGCAGTGGATGATCAGATCACTGACAGGCACTGCAAAAGGAGTGAGAAATACTCACACACAGAGGCGAGAATCATGGAAAAGAAGAATGAAAAAGGAAAAGTGCAGCTCAAAGGACAACTCAAACTTTACATCCAGTGGCCGGCTATTATGTCCCTGCTTCTCATAGCAATGGATTTGTGGGTTTATAAGCTGGATCACAGAGCGGGAATCCTGATGGCCGTATTTGTAGTCGTATATATCATTATGGTGGGTGGACTGTATTTTTACAGTAAGAACATCATTATGAAAGACCTGGTAGAGTTTGCTGCACAGTATGGCATTGTTCAGAATACATTGCTGAGAGAACTGTCGATTCCTTATGCGATCCTGTTGGATGATGGAAAAGCGATCTGGATGAACGATGAATTTGAAGCAATCCTGGGAGGTAAACCCAAGGGAGAAGCTTATATCAGCAAATACATTCCTGAATTGAACCGGAGTATATTTCCAAAAGAGGACCAACAGACGGTCACAATGGAAGTGTATTATGATGACAAAGAGTATCAGGCAGAGATCCGGAGAGTATCAGTAGAAGGATTTAGTGATACAGAACAGCTTATGGAGCTGCCAAAGGAAAAAGAATATTTTATAGCTGTATATCTTCAGGATGTTACGGAACTTAACCGTATTATCCGAGAGAACGAAGAGCAGAGGATGGTTGCCGGGCTGGTTTACATTGATAACTATGATGAAGTGATCGACAGTGTGGAAGAAGTCAGACAGTCACTTCTGATGGCACTGGTAGACCGTAAGATCAACCAGTATATTGCGAAGGTTGACGGAATCGTTAAGAAACTGGAGAATGATAAATATTTTATCATCATCCGGAAATCTTACTTCAAACAGCTGGAAGAAGATAAGTTCTCCCTGCTGGACGATGTAAAATCCGTAAATATCGGAAATGGAATCCCGGCGACATTAAGTATCGGACTTGGACTGAGTTCTGATTCTTATGCGCAGAGTTACAACTATGCACGTGTTGCGATTGATCTTGCGCTTGCAAGAGGCGGCGATCAGGCAGTTATCAAGGACTGTAACGGTGTGACTTATTATGGTGGCAAACGTGAACAGACAGCAAAGAATACCCGTGTAAAGGCGCGTGTAAAAGCGGAGGCACTGCGTGAATTTATCACGGTCAAAGATAAGATCTTTGTTATGGGACATAAGCTGACAGACGTGGATGCGTTCGGTGCGGCAATGGGAATCTACCGTGCGGCACTGGCTTTGGAAAAACGTGCTTATATTGTAATTAATGAAGTATCTGCATCGCTCAGACCATTATATGAATTATTCGAACAGGATTCGAATTACCCGGACGATCTGTTCCTGACATCGTCACAGGCGATGAATATGGCGGATGAGAATTCGATGGTTGTAGTAGTAGATACGAACCGTCCGATGATGACAGAATGTGAGGAACTTCTGAAGACGACCAAGACGATCGTGGTTCTGGATCATCACAGACAGAGCAGTGATAATATCGACAATGCGCTGCTGTCTTATATTGAACCGTATGCATCATCGGCATGTGAGATGGTATCAGAAGTATTGCAGTATATCGTAGACGGAATCAAGATTCCAAAGATTGAGGCGAGCAGCCTGTATGCCGGTATCATGATCGATACCAACAACTTTGTGAATAGTACCGGAGTCCGTACTTTTGAAGCAGCGGCATTCTTAAGAAGATGCGGTGCAGATATCACATTGGTAAGAAAATTATTCCGTGATGACATGGAATCTTACAGAGCGAAAGCAGAGATCATCAGCAGCGCGGAGGTTTATCATAATAAATTTGCCATCGCAAGAGGTGTGGATCTTCACATCGAAAGCCCGACGATCATCGGGGCACAGGCAGCAAATGAACTGCTGGATATCAGTGAGATCAAGGCATCATTTGTATTAACCGAATATAATGGAAGAATATACGTCAGCGCACGTTCGATCGATGAGGTCAATGTACAGATCATCATGGAACGTCTGGGCGGAGGCGGTCACATGAACGCTTCGGGAGCGCAGTTCAATCATACGGATATGGATGAAGCGGTAGCCTGCTTAAAACAGGTGATTGACGAGATGATAGAAGGAGGAGACTTGTAATGAAAGTAATTTTGACAGAAGACGTAAAGTCACTTGGTAAAAAAGGAGAGATCGTAAACGTCAGCGACGGATACGCAAGAAACTTTATCTTAAAGAAAAATAAAGGTGTAGAAGCCAACGGAAAGAACTTAAATGACCTGAAGTTAAAGAAAGCCAACGACGATAAGATTGCACAGCAGCAGTATGAAGATGCGCAGGAACTTGGCAAGAAGATCGAAGCAGGTAAGATCGAAGTTGCGATCAAGATGGGAGAAGGCGGCAAAGCATTCGGTTCCGTATCTTCAAAAGAGATCGCAGAAGAGGTTAAAAAGCAGATGGATCTTACGATCGACAAGAAGAAAGTACAGTTAAAAGAAGCAATCAGAACACTGGGAACCCATAATGTGCCGGTTAAGCTGCATCCAAAGGTAACAGCAGAGCTGAAAGTTGTTGTAAAAGAAGAAGCATAGGAGGAATTCAGGCGTGGAAGAAGCACTCATCAAACGAGTCATGCCACACAGCATCGAAGCAGAACAGTCTGTGGTCGGCGCCATGCTTATGGATAAAGATGCCATCACCACTGCAGGAGAAATCATCAGTGGTGATGATTTTTATCAGGCGTCATACGGAGTGATCTTTGATTCGATGATCGAACTGTTCAATGAAGGAAAACCGGTCGATCTGATCACCTTGCAGGAAAGACTGAAGGAAAAGGACGTACCGGCGGAGATTGCCAGTCTGGAATTTGTCAGAGACCTGGTGACAGCAGTGCCGACTTCTGCGAACGTGAAATATTACGCACAGATCGTGGCAGATAAGTCGTTAATGCGTAAGATGATTAAACTGAACGAATCAATTGAAAATATGTGCTATGCGGGAAAAGAGCCGGTAGAGTCGATTATGGAACAGACAGAGAAATCCATGTTTCAGTTATTACAGAGACGTACGACCGGTGATTACGTACCGATCAAACAGGTTGTTTTAAATGCATTAGATAAGATTGAGAAGGCGTCTAAGAGTAAAGGAACCGTTACGGGAATACCGACGGGATTCATTGATCTGGATTATAAACTTTCCGGATTTCAGCCGTCAGATTTTATTCTGATCGCAGCCCGTCCATCTATGGGAAAAACGGCGTTTGTATTAAACATTGCGCAGTATATGGCATTTAAGAAGAATAAAGCAGTAGCAATCTTCAGTCTGGAGATGTCAAAAGAACAGCTGGTGAACCGACTGTTTTCTCTGGAGTCCCAGGTAGATGCCCAGTCCCTAAGAACCGGTAATATGAAAGATTCCGACTGGGAGAAACTAATAGAAGGAGCTGGGATTATCGGTCAGTCGAAGCTGATCATTGATGATACTCCGGGTATCTCTATCTCAGAACTCAGATCGAAATGCAGAAAGTACAAACTGGAACACGGACTTGATATTATCATCATTGACTACCTGCAGTTGATGACCGGAAGTGTGGGAAGAAGTTCGGAGTCCAGACAGCAGGAAGTCTCAGACATTTCCCGACAGTTAAAGGGACTTGCCAGAGAGCTGAATGTGCCGGTAGTATCCCTGTCACAGTTAAGCCGTGCGGTAGAAAGCCGTCCGGATAAAAGACCGATGCTTTCGGACCTTCGTGAATCCGGAGCCATCGAGCAGGATGCGGACGTGGTAATGTTCATTTACCGAGACGAATACTACAATAAAGATTCAGAGTTCAAAAAACAGGCAGAAATAATTATCGCAAAACAAAGAAACGGCCCGGTAGGGACCGTTAATCTGGCTTGGCTTGGCGAATATACAAAGTTTGCCAACTTAAGCAGACAGGAAGATTCTTTTTAATTTCTTAACTGGACCGGTTTCGGCCGATGCTTTCCGGAAGGATTGCTGCTGGCGGATCAACTGATCCAGTTTTTTGAATTCTAATTCTTCATGGCGTTCTTTTGCATCCAGAAGAAAGGACATCTCCTGACTGAACATTGCCATGAGAACTTCGTTGTTATTCTGCAGCATGCGTTTTAACTGTAACTGTTCTCTGGTCCGTCTGATATCGGGAATCAGTGCTTTTAAATCAGAGAGAGAAACTCCCTGATCATAAAGATCCCGGATACAGGCATACAGTCTGGCATCATCTCTGGTCTCACGTTTTATCTGTTCTAAAGTATTCATATGATTTCCCATGTTAGATACCCCCTTATCTTATAATACTTGTCCCTTATGGGTAAATGTATCATAGCACAGGAAAGATCACCGAATTCGTCAGAATCCGTCGAGAGAAATAAATTTATTAAAAAAGAAATAATATACAAAATATCAAAACAAAAAAATGCACGATACAAAATGTACCGTGCATTCTTATCTTACTTATTCTGCGTTATTAACCTTCAGAAATTGCTCCTACTGGACACTGAGCAGCACAAGCGCCACAATCTACACAAGCGTCAGCATCGATCTCATAATGATCTGCTCCCTGAGCGATAGCTCCTACTGGACATTCAGCTTCGCAAGATCCGCAGCTTACACATTCATCACCAATTACGTGTGCCATAGTATGTACCCTCCTTTGAGATTAAATATTCTAGACATAATCCAATTCGTTGTCTCTGTTCCTATAATAATACAAAAAATAAAAATAAACAAGGGAATAGAATGTTTTTTTAGAAATACATAAAAGTTTAGTTATAGCTAACTTGTGTTAGAAAAAGCTATCACAATAAAGGGGAAAAAAGTATTTCTACAGAAATATAAAAGTCATAGAGGAAAATTAAGAAAAATTTCAACAATTTTTCACCGTTTTGGTGTATAGTATATGGT
>NZ_JAMOYX010000082.1:0-6108 GCF_023669465.1 Dorea sp. MB18-49 | reverse complement strand
TGTAATGACACCAATGAAATATCATGAGCAATATACAAAAGCAGCATAAAATATCGCCAGCCATAGCATGGCTGACGATACAAAAATTTATTATTTTTTATTGTCCTCTTGACGGGGAGCATACCACATTTTATATCTTGTGTCGGGGGCTTCTTTTACTATTCCTCTTCCGGATAAGTAAACTTCCATGACTTTCTGAATTCCGTCATCATATCCATAACATCTTTTGTATACTCAAAATGCATGCATTCTTCGTCTCCTGCTATCGCTTTTTCCATATCCGCAAGTTCATAAGCAAGCGCATCGGCATTCTCCCCGGCTCTTACGACTTCTGTATCGCCGGTTTCTACGTATGTAATTCTTGCCTCCCATGCTCTTGGATACTCCATAATCTCAATATATCCCTTTTCACAGGAGATCATTCCTTTCTTTGGCTGTTTGGAATGAAGCGACAACATGACCGTTGCCATCTGTCCTTCTGGGTTCATGAGCAAAAGCCCCGCCTGTTCATCTACTCCGGTCGGTGCTGTTTTGACCTGAGACAGTAACTGATCCGGCTTGGAATCCATAAACCAACGAATGAATGAAAGCGCATATACCCCGATGTCCAGCATTGCACCACCGGCAAGATTACGGTTAAAGAAGCGGTTATTCATATCATATTCTTTGAAGCTTCCAAAATTCATCGTGATAAGATTTACTTTTCCCAATACACCGGTCTCCAGAAGTTCTTTTAATTTTTTATAGATTGGCATATGATAAATTGTCATTGCTTCTCCGATGATGACATGTTTCTCTTCTGCCAGTGCTGCCATCTCATTCAATTCGTCACTGTTAAGTGTGATCGACTTTTCTACCAGAATATGTTTGCCATTCTCAATTGCCTGTCTCATGAATTTCTTATGTGTATTATGAGGAGTTGTGATATAGATAACATCCACTTCCGGATCTGTAAACATCTCATTGTAATCTGCATATACTTTACCGATGCCATACTTTTCACCAAATGCAACTGCTTTTTCATAGGTTCTGTTACCGACGGCATATATATTCTTTCCATTCTTCTTTAATGCGACGGCCATCTCATTTGCGATAACTCCTGTACCAAGTACTGCCCAGTTAATATCTTTCATATTTTGATTCCTCCATATATCTGCTTGTTTTTTCCATTACATCTTTCAAGATATCCAGATTGTCTCTGACACTTTTGGTCTCCAGTGAATGATTTGCACCTTCGTATATGTGTATCTTTACATTCTGTTTTTCCGAAAGGTCTGCTACTTTCTTTACATCACTCCACGGATCACTGTTTCCGATAAAAGCAACTGCCGCTTCATGTCCAAATGCATAGGTCTCTTTTAATGGTGTATACAAAATATGCCGGCATGGTATCCGTTGTGCCTTAGCATATGCTGAAGCAATGATTGTTCCGATGCTTTTCGAAATAAATAAAATCTGTTCGTACTGGTCAAATGCAATTTCTTTCAGACTGTTCTCCGCCTGTATATACAAAGAGTCAAATGCCTGCCGCATCTTCTCTTCATTTCCTCTTAGGTTCTTTCCATCATATGTGTAATTCAATGTTACAATCTTCTCATACCCATATTCCTGCACCAGTTTTCTGGAATAATACAATAATGGTTTATCACAATGATAACCTATTCCCGGAAAAAATACTGCCAGTTTCATTCATTCTTTCCTCCTTATTGTCGTCTGAAAATATCATAACATATATTCTCAAATCTGGTGAATATAAAATAAAGAGAAGGAATAGAATTTCTTCCCTTCTCTTTATTTTTACTCTTTCCAGTATTTATTCACCTTTTACTTTTACTGCAGCTTCCGGATCTTCCGCTCTGATAACTTCCGCCATTTTCTTTAGCATTTCCATATCCGGTATTTCCACATCTTTCAGCTCGTAGACCCTTCCCAATCGTTCATACGTCTCTAACCCTAGTCTGTGATATGGAAGTAATTCAATATCTTTGATGTGTTTCAAATTACTTAGAAACTTTATTGTGTCCTTCATATTGTTTTCGTTCATATTAACTGTCGGGATCACCGGAATCCGGATATGGATATCTTCGGCAAATTCTGCGTCTACCTTCACCAGATTTTCTTTTATTCTTTTATTCGACACTGCAGCCGTATAACGATTCCTGTTCCGTCCGGGCAATGATCTCATCCTGTACATCCTTCCCAAGTTCCGTAAAATATGCCGTATACCCTGCCACACGGATGAGAAGTCCTCTGTATTCTTCCGGTCTTTCCTGTGCGGCAAGCAAGGTCTCTCTGTCGATTACATTAAACTGTACATGGAAAATTCCAAGGCTGCACATACTCTTAAGAAGTGCCATCATCTGCATGATACCATTTTCACTGTTTAACATCTCCGGTTCAATCTTCATATTCAGGAGGGTTCCCTGCACGAATCTGTCATGTGGCAGATGTGATACGGATTTTAATACTGCACCCGGACCTTCGGTATCTGTTCCTCCATTCGGACTCACTCCATCCGCTAACGGCTTCCATGCATGTCTTCCGGATGGTAACGCTCCTACCTCCAGACCGAATGGTGTGTTACCAGATACCGGTAATATTCCCGGTGTCATCGTTCCAAATTTACTTCTATAGCTTTCTATTTCATTCGCAATAAACGTAAACATTTCTCCTGCTATCTCATTCGTTGCTTCATTATCATTCCCAAACACCCCACGATCAATTCCTGATCCCAGATCTTTACCGTTTTCTCTCTGCATTGTCTGCGGAACGCCTTTGCTTTTCTGATACAAAGCGGCTCTCCGGCTGTTTCTTTAAAGCTTTCTGTCATAATTTTTGCATTTTCCAGATCCATCTCCGGTCTTGTATTCACTACCCTGTCTTTGATGAGCCGGATACGTTCCATGTATCTTTGTTCACTTTTTTCTTTCTTATCATCTTTCATAGTTTCTCTCCTTTTCTTGTGCAAAACAAAATGGATTATTAAAATCATTACTTTTGCAATAATTTTAACAATCCATTCTCCGTAAAACCATGAATTTGTTAACGTTTCATATGAAAATCTTAACATTTTCCATATTCTCCAGGTGTAATTCCTTCGTATTTCCGGAAACACTGGATAAAATAGCTGGAATCACTGAATCCGGCCGCATATGCTACTTCTGTCACTGACATCTCCGTCCCCATCAGAAGCTCCTTACTCTTCTCTATTCAGTATTCCATCAGATACTAATTCGGTGTTGTACGTACCATATTCTGAAAGCATCTGCAACATTCACCTACACTGACCGATGCCGCTTCTGCAATATTCTTCAGGTGAATCTCTTCCATTTTTTATCTGTCTTATCTCTTAATCTATTCTATATATTTTGTCTATGCTATGCATTATGCTCCGGCTTTCCAGGCTTATTGTAGCATATCTTTTCTTCTTTCTGTATATACTACTTATATGCTTTCCCACTTGTCTGCTTTATCACAGTATATTTTTTGCATAAAATTTCCACAAGAATTTCATTTTATATGTCGTAAATTGCATATTTTTCCATAATTTCTCATTAATTTGCAAGAGCCCATTGACGAAACGTCAAATTCTGTTAAAATATTATAATATCGAGTGGTATATATGAAGATGGAGGATGGTATAGTGGTAGCATATGAAGAATTATCCAAAGAAGAATTATTGCAACTGAAGAGTGAACTGGAAGCTCAATTCGATGAAGTGAAAGCTAAGAATCTGAAGCTGGACATGTCCAGAGGTAAACCGTCTACAGAACAGCTGAACCTTTCCATGGATATGATGGATGTATTAAAAAGCGACTCTGATCTGGTATGTGAAGAAGGCGTCGACTGCCGTAACTACGGTGTTCTGGATGGTATTGCAGAAGCAAAACAGTTGCTTGCAGATATGATGGAAGTACCGAAAGACAATATCGTTATCTTCGGTAACTCCAGCCTGAACGTTATGTATGATACAATCGCACGCAGTATGACTCACGGTGTTATGGGAAGTACTCCATGGGCAAAGCTTGATAAAGTAAAATTCTTATGTCCGGTTCCTGGATATGACAGACATTTTGCAATTACAGAATATTTTGGAATTGAAATGATCAATGTTCCAATGACACCAACCGGCCCGGATATGGATATGGTTGAAGAACTGGTAAGTACAGATCCTGCAATCAAAGGTATCTGGTGTGTTCCTAAATATTCGAATCCGCAGGGTATTACTTATTCGGATGAAACCGTTCATCGTTTTGCAAAACTGAATCCTGCAGCAGAAGATTTCCGTATCTTCTGGGATAATGCCTACGGTATTCATCATTTATATGAAGATAAACAAGACTATCTGATTGAGATCTTAATGGAATGCAAGAAAGAAGGACATCCTGATATGGTTTATAAGTTCTCTTCTACTTCCAAGATCAGTTTCCCTGGTTCCGGTATTGCTGCAATTGCTGCATCTGATGCCAACCTTGCAGATATCAGAAAGCAGATGCGTATTCAGACGATCGGCCACGACAAACTGAACCAGTTAAGACATGCAAGATATTTTGGAAATATTCACGGAATGGTTCAGCATATGAAGAAACATGCAGATATCCTCCGTCCAAAATTCGACATTGTCTTAAAGACACTGGATAAAGAACTCGGCGGACTTGGAATCGGTTCATGGCTGGCTCCGCGTGGCGGATATTTCATCTCTTTTGATTCTATGGATGGATGTGCAAAAGCAATCGTTGCAAAAGCTAAAGAAGCCGGACTTATCATGACTGGTGCAGGTGCAACTTTCCCTTACGGAAAAGATCCAAAAGACAGTAATATCCGTATTGCACCGTCTTATCCAACCGTAGAAGAACTTAAGGTAGCCACCAAAATCTTCGTTTTAAGCGTAAAACTTGTAAGTATTGATAAATTACTGCAAAGCAAATAAAAATAAGCTCAAATCGCCATCTAAGACGCAGCATGGGCATGATCATTACAGATCATGCCCCATTTTTATATCTCTATATACATTTATTACGTCTTATCTTTATCGAACCGACTGATTACTATTACTCCATATATTTCTTCTTCAGTTCATCAACTTTAGCTCTGTAAGCTTCTTCCTGTTTTTTCTGAGACAGTTCTGCACGGATCTGGTCTTTTACTTCTTCCAGACTTGATTCTCCTGCTTCTTTCTTGTCCTCAACTTTGATCAGGTGATATCCAAACTGTGTCTTTACCGGACCTACAACATGTCCAACCTCTGCAGCAAATGCGGCATCTTCGAACTCTTTTACCATCTGTCCTCTTCCGAATTCTCCAAGGTCTCCCCCGTTTGCTCCCGACGGACATGTAGAAGATTCTTTTGCTACATCCTCAAATACCTTTTCTCCGCTTGTGATTGCATTCAGAAGCTCTGTACATTTCTCTTCATTATCTACTAAGATATGTTTTGCATGTACAGATGCACCCTTCGAATATTTCGATTTATTTGCTTCATAATATTCTTTGATTTCATCATCTGTTACGTTTACTGTTGCAAAAAGCTTTCTCATAGCCATCTGTGCAAGGATATCTTTTCTTGCATTTTCCATAACATTCTTGAATTCTTCTGTCTCGTCAATTTTCTCTTCTTCGCCGTATTTTGCAAATGCGTATACTGCAATCAGCTGTTCTTCACACTGCTTACGAAAATCCGGATGAGCCGCATATGCCTGCTGTTCTCTTGGAAGGCTGTGGATGAATGCCTCTACTTCTGCTTCTGTGATCTGATGTCCACCAACTGTGGCGATTATTTTCTGTTCCATAATGTACTCCTTTTCTATTCAACAATGGTTCAATTGTATCATCTATACTTCCTTTGGTCAAAAGATATTTGGTATTTTATATATTTTTTATTCTTTATACCTTTCATGCATTAAACAAAAAAACAACCAACATACCGTTGATTGCTTCTTATTTTTCATATACCTTCAAAACTGCATACAAGAAATATTTTCTTCATCCTACCTATCACCTTGCTTGGTCATGCCCTCGACCGATTAGTATCAGTCAGCTCCATACATTACTGTACTTCCACCTCTGACCTATCTACCTCGTCGTCTTCAAGGGGTCTTACTACTTACG
>NZ_JAMOYX010000081.1:0-6608 GCF_023669465.1 Dorea sp. MB18-49 | reverse complement strand
ACACAATTGTGGAAAATATGCCTGTGGATATGGACTAAAAAGCAAAGTCGCACTAAGCGTTACTTTCTCTCCTCGCTTTATGCTCATAAGTTCATAAATACTTTCATTATCAAGTGTTGCTAATCTTCGTTTTCCTCTCTTTAACAGTTCAATATAACGATTCAGTTCTTCCTGATCCAATGACATTACTGTTACTCTCGGAACCTCACGGATATCGTCTTGATATTTTCTTCTATATGCTTCATAACTATATATTTCGTATTCTGTCATCGGTTCATCACTATCCCCAATACGGGTATAGGATCCCTTCAACCTTCCACGTCCTTGATAATAGCAAGGTCTGTCTGCCAAATCTATTCCGGGAATTTCAGCAGAAACAAATTTTTTATTTTCCTTCTCTACAACTGTAATAAGCGGCCGTACAACCGGATTCATCTGCAAGCATTGCTCGTTAATTTTCTTTTGAATGTCCTGAGCATCATAAACACCAACTTCTTTATAATCTTGTTTCTCATCAATTCCAAAAACAATAATGCCACCATCATCCTGATTAGAAAAGCTTGACAAAGAATCATATAATCGTTTCGGACATCCTTGCTCCGCTGATTTCAATTCCAAATTCTGCGTTTTGCATTTCATTTTTTGAATTAATTTTAGTTTGTCATATAATTCTTCTGTTGTCATTTTAGTTCCTCCATTTATATTTTAGATTCTAGCACTATATTTAAGTTTATGCAAGAAACTTGCATATTCCGCAAAAACAGAGCACTCGCTCCGCATGAGCGGAGCGCTGTTCCGCTAGGAACGGATCATTGCCCTGTTTGTTAATAAAGTTACTTGCTTTCTACACGTCTATCGCGACCTGGAAAGTCTAATCGATATGCTTTAGAGGTCATGCGGCTGAGACATGCATCTGCATATGTGTTATCACCAAACAATTGGTACCAGTTCTCTACTGGCATCTGCGAGATGATGACTGTTGATTTTCGGCAATCTCTAGCTTCGATGATTTCAAAGAGATCACGGCACTTGTCAAGATTTAAGTCCATCAATCCAAAATCATCTATAACAAGAAGATCATAACCGGCCATCTTGTTTGAATACTCATAGTAATTATCTTCACTATGCGCATGGGCGGATTCTTGAAGCAGATAAGAGTGCTTGATCCGATTCGAAAACGATCCATAACAGATCTGGTTGGGCACTTATTCAGACGCATCTGAATAGCACCAATAATAGTGTTGTAGTCCTGCATAAAAATGCCTCCTTTCGTAATCTAAAAATAATGACTACGAAAAAACTATAACACTTTATAAGAATGCGTGATCCGACGAAGCGGAAAAGTGTTCCGTTACGACCGGAAAAACTGATCCGTTGCTAGCGGAATCGGTGATCCGATGAAGCGGAATTTGCAGTCAGATACAAAAAACTTGCCACCTGCTACTTCTTACAAATGCATGGCAATACATAAAACTTGCCACTGACAGCATCTCTTGCATACTATGGTATAAAAAATGTGGACTGGCACCTCTTTTTTCAGGAACCTGTCCACATTTTTATTTTCTTTTCCGTATATTCACCTGTTATATCTTATTCAGTCCGGAATCTATTTTTTATATTCAACCTCGAATGATCCAAGTTCATATCCATGAACGCTTCCCTTTACCTCTCTGGATACAAGCTCTACTTTCTGTTCAAGATGTTCACTATATACTCTTGTTGTCAGAACCGTTTCCCCGTTATTAATGAATATCTCAATGGCTGATGTATCCGAAAAGATGGTAATATCCGAAAGCTCTTCCACCTTAGCAAAGCGCTGCTTTCTTCCACGTCCGCTTTCTCCCATCGATAAGGTAAAAAGCCCGTCCTTCCAGCTTATTGTAACATCTTCACGAAGCTTAAGCTCCAGATTTTTTGCTTCTTCCACGTCAAGTCTCAGTTCAAAACAGCAGTCCGCAGGCGCCCACTTTGTAAATGCTTCCAGTTCGCAGGTAAATGCATTTTTACGCAGATCTTTCATCTCCTTTAATGGATGCTGTAAGATCTTTCCATCTTTCCATTCCAGTTCTCTTGGCATGGTAAGTGCATGGATCCAGTCATATGCAACCGTTGCATCATTATCATAATCTGCATCCGGAATCCCCATCCAGCCAATCAGGATTCTTCTACCCGCTTCATCTGCAAATGTCTGTGTCGCATAGATGTCAAATCCTTTGTCAAATTCCTGAAATTTTCCAAAGCTGTATGATTTGTTCTTCAGGTCAAACTCTACCGGAAAATATCCACACTGGTACACATTCTGGTAATCATATCCCTTCTGATCTACTCCCTGTGGACAGCATGTCATAATCTGCTGGCCGTCAATCTCGAACAGATCCGGGCATTCCCACATATAACCAAATGGCTTTGCTGTCCGCACTGTATCGTACCATTTCCAGTGTTCCAGATCGTCGGAACAAAACAAAAGTGCACAGCCATAAGATTCCGCATCACGGCCTCCCTGGATCATATAATAACGGCCGTCTTTTTTATAGATTTTTGGATCTCTGACATGCTTGGACATATTCACCGGATAATCATCATTGGTCATTACAAGCTTCTTGTATGCAATATTCTTTCCATCCGGACTGAATACGTGAATCGTATTCTGTTCCCGTCCATTCATGATATAATCATAATCTTTATCCCAGAGTTTTACATTTCCTGTGTAAAAATAGTGAATTCCATCTTCACAGGTATAGGCTGATCCGCTATATACACCGTCTCTGTCCCATTCTTCGTCCGGATAAAGGAACGGCTCTTCTTCTTTATAATGAATCCAATCCTTTGTTGTGTAATGTCCCCAAAGCTTCGTTCCCCATCCGGCAAGAAATGGTGTATATTGGAAATAAATATGATTCACACCCTGAAATTCACACAGACCATTCGGATCATTCATCCAGCCTGTCGGCGGCATCATATGAAAGTGAAGTCTGTTTTTATCTTTTTTTACATTCTCCCTCATACTTTCATGCTTCGGATATTCTGTTAAATATGTCTCTTTGTTCATCTGTTCCTGTCCACCTTATCCTTACACGATTTCAGCCATCTTATCATTTTTTGCAATATGTTTTTCTTCTGTTTTGATGGTCTTTCCTTCCGGAAGCTCTGTGAAGATAACAAGAATTTCCGGAGAGTATCCATGCTTCTTCACCAGGTCGATGTCAAATCTGATAAGTGCTTCTTCTGCTGTTACTTCCTGTCCTTCTTTTACAAGTGTCTCAAATCCTTCACCGTTCATATTGACGGTATCTACCCCGCAGTGAATCAGGATCTCTGCTCCATCTGCAGTTGTAAGTCCGATTGCATGTCCGGTTGGATATACGAGTGATACGGTTGCCTTACATGGTGCCATAACGGTTCCGTCTTCCGGAAAGATAACGACACCGTCTCCAAGTACCTTGTTTGCAAATGTCGGATCTGTCGATGCTTCGATATCTTTTACTGTTCCCTCTGCTGCTGCATAGACTGCACCAGGCTCTTCTGTAATAACTGCCTTTGTTGTATCATTTTCTTTTGTATCGTTCTTTTTGTCATTTTTATTCTTATCCGGTGCTGACCACATTTTTCCAAAGATGACTGTACATACAAATCCAATCGTAATCGCGATTGCATGTGCAATGATGTAGTTAATGTACCCGTGATGTGCCGGATTAGCAATTGCCATTCCAGGAAGTGCAGTTGTACCGAATCCAAGAGCAGTAAGCTTTGAATAGTATACATATGCACCTGCAACTGCACCACCGATACATCCACCGATCAGTGGAAACTTGTAACGTAAGTTTACTCCGAAGATTGCCGGTTCACTGATACCAAATAATGTCGAGCAGAAACTTGGAATACAAAGCTCTCTGGCTTTTAAGTTCTTCCAGTTCAGGGAAAGATAACCAAGTACCGCACCACTTTGTCCAAATAAAGCTACAGACATCAGTGGATTTAAAAAGTTTGTTCCTGTCGATGCAATAAGCTGTGCTTCTACCGCACCGATAATGTGATGAAGACCTGTGATAACTACGATCTGCTGAACTCCGGCAAATAACGCATACCCGAATGCTCCCAGATGTTCTGTACTCCACATCAGTCCGTCTGTGATTCCATTAGAAAGAATTCGTCCTGCCGGACCTACAAGTGTAAAAAGTAATACCGTAGAGATAAATACTGTCAGCATTGGTGCAACCAGAAGCTTGATTACATCCGGAATTACCTTATTGAAGAATTTATCCAGTTTTGCAACTACAAATCCCATCATAAGCGCGATGATGATTCCTCCTTGGAATCCTACCATCTCAATCTTCAGTCCGAACAGACGGATAACTTCTATATCAACGGTTCCCTGTGCAGCCTGGTAAGCATTGGCAAGAGAACTGTCTAACATGATTGCTCCGATTACCATACCAAGAACCGGATTCCCGCCAAATCTTTTTACGGCTGAATAGCATACTGCCATTGGAAGGATTGCAAAGATACCTGTAGACGCAAGACTTACCAGCCGGTTGATCGCATATAAGGTATCATGTGTCTTTACTACTTCAAGTCCGCCAAGGACGCTTGTAATTCCCATCAGAAGGGCTGCTGCAAGAAGTGCCGGCATGATTCCGATAAATACATCAGATAACGCTTTGATCACTGCCTGAAGTGGATTCTGCCTCTTCGCACTTTCTTCCTTCAGATCTCCCAGTGACATATTCTGTGTATTCGTATACTCGGCAAATACCTCATATACATCATTCACTGTTCCAGCTCCCAGGATCAGCTGTAACTGATTACCTGCTATGAACGCACCTTTTACTTTGTCGATATCTTCCAGTTTTTCAATATCTGCAAGATCATTATCTTTCAATACGATCCTGAGTCTGGTTGCACAGTGTGCTGTTCCCTGGATATTATCCATTCCACCAATATTGGCTACGATCTGTTTTGATATTTCCAGATACTCATTGTTCTTTCCCATTTCTCTTCTCCTTGTATTGTTTTGTTTTGGAACCGGTTCCGTTCCTATGTTTTTATTATATACATCAGCTTTTGTATGTCAACACAAAACGTCACTGCAATTTCATTTTTGGAAACGGTTCCAAAAATTGATATCTAAATTTGTCTATATTGCACAAAAGCGGGTCTGTCAAATTGACAGATCCGCCTGATTCTCAGTTCTCTTTTACACTTTTTCTTTCTATAATTTCATACGGGTTGACCTGAAGCGGGCTTACCGGCTTTCCTAAAATCATCTGGATCATCGACTCAGCACTGATCTCCCCCCAGTTCTTCCAGTCAAATTTTACCGTCGTAAGTGGCGGCTGTAACAGTTCTCCTGCTTCGTAATCGCCAAATCCTACCACGGATACTTCTTCCGGTATCCGTATACCTTTCTCTGACATTACTTTGTACACGCCAAATGCGATACGGTCTGTTGCGCATACGACTGCCGCCGGTGTCTTCATATGATCTACAAATTTCTGTACATTTTCAATTGCATTTTCATAAAAGAACGTTGTCTCTATGACTTCTTTTGGCTTTTTCTCACAAGACATAAGTCCATCGATCACTCCATGGCGTCGTTCTCCTCCTACTGCCGGGTCATCTTCAGGTACCCAGAGCATATAAATCTCCTTGAACTTACGTTGTCCGATATAATTACCCACCGCATATCCTGCATTGTAATCATCATTAATGACAGAATTCTCTCCCGGGAAGCGTTGTCCAAGAAACAGGATTGGAATTTTTAACTTCTTTACTGCTTCTTCGTATTCTTTTGTGCTTCCCGTCGCAAGAACCATAATTCCATCTACATTCATATTCTTCAGCCGTTCGATACAGCGTATTTCTTCTTCGATATCATTTTCCGTATGCATGATAAGAGGTGTATAATCATTTTTCTTAAGATAGGCAACGATTACTTCTACAAGTCTCGGTGTTGTTACCGAGTTAAATCCAGGTACCGTAAGTCCTATGATCCGGCTCTCTTTTGCATTCAGCCTTGCAAACAGATTCGGCTCATAATTATTTTCTTCGATGATTTTTTTTATCTTCTGGGCCGTTGCATCTTTGACGCTTCCCCCGTTCAGATATCTTGATACAGTACTTTTTGCCACACCGGACATCTGGGCTATATCATTTATTGTCAGTTTTTTTTCCAAATTATTTCCCCCATAGCGTCTATTTCGAACCTGCTTATAATACAGAGAACCTGCCAGTGACAGCTTCTTCCGGACACATGCCGATTCAAAATGTCTTAATATGTATTATACTCTTCTTTGAAATTTCCTGTCAAATTATCTCCTGTCCGAAATAGAGGATTCACACAAAGATTTTCAAGGGTTTGCGGAGAATTTAATAACAAAATATAACAGTTATTAAATCTCTTAAAACAGGTGAAATCTCAATCGGGATTTCTTTCTGCAGACGCTGCCGCAGGAATTGGTCTTCTCTCATTTTTCTCTTTCTCCGCTATAATATAACTGTTTTGGACTCTTTGGCTTATCTGGAATACTCAACTTAATTACGCCAGCTTCTACTAATGGATTTACATACGTCTGTATAGCATAAGTAACAGAATTTAACCCCAGATAATC
>NZ_JAMOYX010000080.1:0-6668 GCF_023669465.1 Dorea sp. MB18-49 | reverse complement strand
TTTTTGATATTTTTTTCACTATTTTTTATTATATATATTTATTGTTATTTTTTTAACATTATTATCCGTCTATTCTCCCAAGTAACAGATCCGATTCTGAAAATCATTCTACTCGAAACATCCCTTTACATTTTCCATCTTTCTTTGCATAAGAAAAAGTGCAACGTTGAACGCTACACTTTTTCTATGCTAAATACATTATCCGATTTGCAAACAAAAACTCTTGGATATTATATTTTTGCCTGTTTTATTTTCCATAATAGCATTTCAGGTAGATTTCTTTCATCTCACTCATAAGTGGATATCTTGGGTTAGCTCCTGTACACTGGTCGTTGAATGCCTGCTCTGTCATATCATCCAATGTATCCAGGAAGTATTTCTCATCTACACCGTAATCTTTGATTGTCTTCTTAATGCCAATCTTCTCTTTGAGTTCTTCCAGTTTAGCGATGAAGTTCTCAAATACTTCTTCATCTGTCTTACCTTTGCATCCTGCAAAACGTCCTAATTCTGCGTATCTTGCAAGTGCATGTGGATACTGATACTGAGAGAATGTTCCCATTCTTGTAGGTACTTCTGCAGCATTGTAACGCATTACATCTGTCAGGATTACAGCGTTAGCAATACCGTGTGGCAGGTGATGGAATGCACCAAGTTTGTGAGCCATAGAGTGGTTCAGTCCAAGGAATGCATTTGCGAATGCCATACCAGCCATGCATGAAGCGTTAGCCATCTTCTCTCTTGCGATTGGATCATTAGCACCATTCTCATATGCAGATGGTAAGTAATCAAATACTGCTTTTACTGCCTTCATAGCAAGACCATCTGTAAAGTCTGTAGCCATGATAGATACATATGCTTCGATTGCATGTGTCATTACGTCGATACCAGATGCACTTGTCAGTCCCTTAGGTGCTGTCATTGCATTGTCAACGTCTACGATAGCCATGTTTGGCATTAATTCGTAGTCTGTGATAGGCCATTTTACTCCTGTATCAGCATCTGTGATGATTGCGAATGGAGTTACTTCTGAACCTGTTCCTGAAGATGTTGGGATAGCTATAAAGTAAGCTTTCTCTCCCATCTTAGGGAATGTGTATACTCTCTTACGGATATCCATGAAGTCCATAGCCATATCTTCGAATTTTGCTTCCGGATGCTCATACATTAACCACATAATCTTTCCGGCATCCATTGCGGATCCACCACCAAGAGCGATGATCGTATCTGGCTCAAATGCTCTGATCTGTTCTACACCTCTTCTAGCGCACTGCAGAGTTGGGTCTGGAGCAACTTCAAAGAAGCATGTATGCTGGATTCCCATCTGATCTAATTTATCTTCGATCGGTTTTACATAACCATTCTTGTACAGGAAACTGTCTGTTACGATGAACGCTTTCTTCTTATGCATTACAGTTCCGAGTTCATCTAATGCTACAGGCATGCAGCCTTTCTTAAAGTATACTTTCTCAGGTGTTCTAAACCACAGCATGTTTTCTCTCCTCTCTGCAACTGTCTTGATATTGATCAGGTGTTTCACACCTACGTTCTCAGATACAGAGTTTCCTCCCCAAGAACCACATCCAAGTGTAAGAGATGGAGCAAGTCCGAAGTTGTAAAGGTCTCCGATACCACCCTGTGATGAAGGTGTATTGATCAGGATACGGCAAGTCTTCATAGCCTGCTGATGTTTCTCAATCTTTTCTGTCTGTGATGGGTGGATGTAAAGTGATGATGTATGTCCGTATCCACCATCTGCAACAAGCTGCTCAGCTTTTGCAAGAGCCTCATCAAATGTCTTAGCTCTGTACATTGCAAGTACAGGAGATAATTTCTCATGTGCGAATTCTTCCGAAATATCAACAGATTCTACTTCACCGATCAGGATCTTTGTAGCCTTCGGTACTTCAACACCTGCTAACTTAGCGATCTCATATGCTGATTTTCCAGGAATCTTATTATTTAATGCTCCGTTTATGATGATTGTCTTACGAACTTTATCAAGTTCTTCTCCCTTCTTGAGGAAGTAGCATCCACGGTATGCAAATTCTTTCTTAACTTCATCATAAATGCTGTCCAGTACAGTTACTGACTGTTCAGAAGCACAGATCATACCATTATCAAATGTCTTGGAATGGATGATGGAGTTAACTGCCATCTTGATATCTGCTGAATCATCGATGATAACAGGTGTGTTACCAGGTCCAACACCAAGTGCCGGTTTTCCTGAAGAGTATGCAGATTTAACCATTCCAGGACCACCTGTTGCAAGGATCTCATCTGAATCTCTCATAACTGTTGTTGTCAGCTCTAATGACGGAACATCGATCCATCCGATGATTCCTTCCGGTGCTCCGGCTTTTACTGCTGCATCAAGAACAACTTTTGCTGCTGCAATTGTACATGCCTTTGCTGCCGGGTGTGGGCTGATGATGATTGCATTTCTTGTTTTCAAACAGATTAACGTTTTGAAGATTGCTGTTGATGTCGGGTTTGTAGTTGGGATAACCGCTGCTACCAGACCAACTGGTTCTGCAATCTTTTTAATTCCGTACGCTTTGTCTTCTTCGATCACGCCGCATGTCTTATCGTTTTTGTACTTATTATAAATGTACTCTGCTGCGTAATGGTTTTTGATGATTTTATCTTCTACAAGACCACGTCCTGTCTCTTCTACTGCCATCTTAGCAAGCGGAATACGCATCTTATTTGCTGCCATCGCTGCTTCGAAAAAGATTTTGTCTACCTGTTCCTGTGTGTAAGTAGCAAATTTTTTCTGAGCTTCTCTCATTGCTTTCATCTTAGCTTCGAGAGCTTCTACATTATCAATAATCTCTGGTACTGCGTTTTCTTTTTTCTTTGTCGCCATGTTGATTATCCTCCTGTGAGTTTTTGTTTGTTTCGATGGTCTTAGTATAACCGTTTGTTAATTCTTTGTCAATAACATTTTGATATTTTTTTCACATATTTGATATTTTTTTAACATGTAGCTTTTTCACCTTAAAAACCTTCCAGTTTATGCTCTGTATGCAGTAACATGTGTGATTTTGGTGAATTAGGTTTTACAAAGTATTCCTCATACATTTTCTGAACGTCCTGATTTTCATGTGAGAACCGACGTTTTGCATTTTTATCCAGACTGTAAAGCTTCTGTCCTCTTTCATAAGCAAGTTCTCTTCCGTCATGAATTGGCTGTCCGCCACCGCCTACGCATCCTCCCGGACAAGCCATTACCTCTACGAAGTCATAATGAACTTCTCCTTTATTGATGCGATCCAGAAGAGCTCTTGCATTCCCAAGTCCGCTGACTGCTGCAGTTCTGACTGTTACATTATCGATCTGGAAATTTGCTTCCTGTATTCCCTGATTTTGATTAAATCCGGTACTTCTTACAGCTTTAAATGCATCTTCCGGTGGATTCTCACCTTTAAGCAGATAGTATGCAGTTCGAAGAGCTGCCTCCATTACACCTCCTGTTGTTCCGAAAATTACACCTGCTCCTGTTCCATCCTGCATTGGCCGGTCACTGTCAATATCTGCAAGTGTATCCGGACTGATATGCGCTGATTTGATCATCTTTGTCAGTTCTCTTGTCGTAATAACTGCATCGATATCATGTCCCGCATATTCCTGATAGAACAGTTCCATCTCCTTTTCCCCTTTTTTTGCCACACATGGCATTACAGATACTGTGTAGATCTTCTCAGGTGATACCCCAAGCTTCTCTGCAAAGTAAGTTTTCATCACGGCTCCGAACATCTGCTGTGGTGATTTTGCCGTTGAAAGCTGTCTCACCAGATGAGGATACTGTGATTTGATAAATCTAAGCCATCCCGGACAGCATGAAGTAAACATCGGACGCTCTTTTAATTCCCCTGCAGTAAATCTGTGCAAAAATTCCGTCCCTTCTTCCATGATTGTCAAGTCAGCTGAAAATGTTGTGTCGAATGCATAATCGACTCCCATTCTCTTCAAAGCATCAAGGATCTTTCCGACAGTTGCTTCCTTATCAGAAAGTCCAAATTCCTCGCCCCATGCTGTTCTTACAGCTGGAGCCACCTGTGCAACTACGATCTTATCCGGATCTGCAATTGCATCCCATACATCTTCTGTATCATCTCTTGCCCGTAATGCTCCCACCGGACAATGCGTAATACACTGCCCGCATAATGCGCATGAAGCTTCCTCTATCGTTCTGTGTCCGGCTACATTAATCGTTGTTCTTGATCCTGTTCCTTCTACATCCCATACACCAAGGCTCTGTACTTTTTCACAAACCTGTACGCACCGCATACATTTAATACATTTTGAAGAATCCCTGATCAGAGGGAATTCCTTGTTCCACGGTTGTCTTTCAATTTCCATCTTAAATGGAATCTCTATAATATTCAGATCATTGGCAACTGTCTGAAGACTGCAGTTGCCACTTCTCGAACAAGTTACACATTCACAGTCATGCTGTGATAGGATCAGTTCTACTGTCGTTCTTCTGTGCCTTCTTACCTTTGGACTGTTCGTATGAATGACCATTCCCTCTTTTGCAACATTATTGCAGGAGGTGATCAGCTTCTCTTTTCCCTCCAGTTCTACTACACAGACACGACAGGCCGCAATTTCATTGATTCCTTTTAAATAACAAAGTTTCGGAATAGGAATCCCATTCTGGGCTGCAGCTTCCATGATCGTGGTATTTTCTTTTACTATTATCTTTCTTCCGTCAATTGTAAGATTTACCATAATGTCTCTCTGCCTCCCTTAAATATACCGTATCCGAAATGATCACAGCGAAGACATCTGCTTGCCTCCTGTTTTGCTTCTTTTTCTGTCATGCAGTTTTCAACTGCTTCAAAATCACAGACTCTTTCACATGCTTCTCTTTCTGTAAGATTCACTCTTCCGCAAGGTGTACGGTCATCCAGATGTGCCTCCGGGATTTCAACATCGCAGGAAATTTCATGATGATATCCAAGATACTCATCAATGTTGGCTGCAACAACCTTTGCGGCCGCGATTGCTTTGATAACCGAAGCCGGTCCGCTTGCACAGTCCCCTCCTGCAAATACTCCAGGAAGATTCTCAAATGCTCCCGTACTTTTAGTAATGATCTTACCACGTTCAACCGGGATACCCGCCTGTTCGAAGTGATGTGTCTCAATATTCTGCCCAATTGCTACGATTAATACATCGCATGGTATGTAAATATCTTCTTCACCTGTAGGTTTGATACTTGCTCTTCCATCTCTGATCGAGCTTACCATCTGAGGTGTCACATAGATACCTTTTACATGATGATTCTCGTCTACATCTATAGATGCCGGTGCTTTCAGCGTCTGTAATTCTATGCCTTCCGCAACTGCTCCTTCGATTTCTCCAGGAAGTGCCGTCATGTCTGCTACTCTTCGTCTATAGACAATACTTACCTTCTTTGCACCCAGACGTTTTGCTGTACGGACCGCATCCATTGATACGTTACCTCCACCAATAACAGCCACTTCTTTTCCTGTCAGATCTATAATCTGGTTTTTTCCTACATTACGTAAGAACTGCACTGCGGAAATGATTCCGTCTGCATCTTCATTCTCTAATCCTAATTTTTTATCTGTACTTGCTCCGATCGTGATCAGAACAACATCATACTGTTGTCTTAATTCCTGGATCGTAATATCCTGTCCGATCTTCAGACCATTCTTCACCTGTACACCTGTCTTTAGGATTGCTCGGATATCATCGTCCAGTCTTTCTTTTGGAAGTCTGTAGTTCGGGATACCATAACGAAGCATTCCGCCCAATTCCGGCAACATCTCATATACGGTTGTCTGATGTCCCATTAACTGCAGATAATATGCTGCACTTAATCCTCCAGGTCCGCCGCCAAGGATTGCGATCTTCTTACCTGTACTTGGTGCGCACTGCGGAGGATCTACTTCTCCTGCAAAATCTGCTGCTACACGCTTCAATCCACGGATATTAATAGAATCATCTACCATGTTTCTTCTACATCTTGCTTCACATGGATGTTCACAGATGAATCCACATGTGGTCGGGAATGGATTATCCTTTCTTAACAGTCGGATTGCATCCGCATATCGTCCTTCCCCTACCAGTGCGATATATCCAGGAATATCTACATGTGCCGGGCATAAAGATACACATGGTACAGGCTGATTATATGTACAGGTACATCTTCCGTTCTGAATATGTTCAATATAATCATCACGATAACCGATCAATCCTTTATATACCATGTTCGCTGCTTCATAACCAATCGCGCAGTCTGCAGATTCCATAATAGAAAGTGCTGTCTGTTCCATAATATCTAATGTCTTCATTGTCGCTTTTCCATCCAGTACTTCACGGATGAAATTATTAAGCTGTCCTAATCCTATACGGCAAGGCACACATTTTCCGCATGTCTGTGCATGACATAACTCAAGAAATGCTCTTGCCATATCTACTGGACATAACCCCGGTGGACTCGATTCAATTCTTCTTTCCAGATCTTTATAGAGGCCTTCCATTACGATCTTTGCTCTTTTTGGAGAGGCAATTTCCAGTCTGCTCATTCTTTATCCCTACCTTCCATTTCATTTATCAATTTATAGTCCAAATAAATTGTAATTATCAGTCTTTTGAACAATGTAATATTAACTGCGTTGACGATATTATAT
>NZ_JAMOYX010000007.1:0-72717 GCF_023669465.1 Dorea sp. MB18-49 | reverse complement strand
ATTTATGATTGCGGCTTCGATGCTTTTTTTATATAATATATTTTATATAATAACACAATCTTTTATGACCGAATACATACGAACTAAGGAGACACAGATATGGCAGGATCAACTTTTGGAACTTTATTCAGGATCACAACCTGGGGTGAATCCCATGGACCGGCTCTCGGAGTCGTCGTAGACGGATGTCCCGCCGGGATTCCTCTCACCACTGATTATATACAGGCATTTCTTGACCGCAGAAAACCTGGTCAAAGTGAATTCACTACTGCCCGCAGAGAATCGGATACAGTCGAGATTCTTTCCGGCGTTTTTGAAGGGTATACAACCGGAACACCTATTTCTCTCGTAGTCCGTAATAACGATCAGCGTTCTCATGATTACAGCAATATCAAAGACTGCTATCGTCCGGGGCATGCCGATTATACATTTGATAAAAAATACGGATTACGTGACTATCGCGGCGGCGGACGTACTTCCGGAAGAGAAACTATTGGACGCGTTGCCGGCGGAGCTGTCGCTTCCCGCATTCTTGAATGTCTTGGAATAAAACTTACTACCTATACCAAAGCAATCGGTCCTGTATCCATTCCTTCCGATGCCTATGATTATTCTGTAATTAATGAAAACCGCCTTTATATGCCAAATTCGGAATACGCACAGCAGGCAGCTGCCTATTTGGAACAATGTATTTCTGATCAGGATTCGTCCGGCGGTCTGATTGAATGTATTATTGAAGGTATGCCCGCAGGTGTCGGGGAGCCCGTTTTTGACAAACTGGATGCTTCCCTCGCCAAAGCCGTTATGTCAATCGGGGCTGTCAAAGGTGTAGAAATCGGTGATGGATTCTCTGTTACATCTTCCAAAGGAAGTATCAACAATGATTCTTTCATCTCCGAAAACGGACAAGTTTTGAAGCAGACCAACCATAGTGGGGGGATTCTCGGCGGTATCAGCGATGGAAGTTCCATTATATTACGCGCAGCCATCAAACCGACACCATCTATTTCCCAACCACAGAAAACAGTAAACACTGCCGGAGAAAACATCGAAATTGCTATTTCTGGACGACATGATCCGGTTATCGTTCCACGTGCGGTTGTTGTAGTGGAATCCATGGCTGCAATTACACTTACAGATCTCCTGATGCAGAATATGACTTCGCGTATTGAATATCTCAAAAATATTTATCTTTAATAGGTGACTGCTTCTTCCGAACGCATGTTGATACATAGAACTTGCCACCGGCAACTTCTCTTGCATACTTTGTTATACCCAAAAATGCAAAAGAAGCTGACGACGACAGGTTCTTTTGCATTTATACTTTATACATTATACATGGAAACATCCGCCACCGATAAACTCCCTTAAAAGTGAATTTGCCGGCACATTCTCGCTTCCGATCCCTACAAAATAATCCAGGAACTTTAACAAACGTTTCGCTTCCAGATATTCCGGACACTCTCTTTCAATTCCAAAAAGCTGTGCTTCTACATATGGTTTCAATACTGCCAGTTCATAAATCAATGCAGAATTGAACATCACATCCGCTTCCTCCTGATATGGGAATATATTACACTCCTCACCTTTTCGTACAGACGGCCACATACGGATAGTTTCTTTTGCAGAAGTTCCTCTCGTTCTCGCATCTCGGACAATTCTGCGGATCAGACGCCCATCTGTTGTCGGAATCCGATTATGTTCATCAATATTCAGCTGCGTGAGTGCACTGATATATATTTTAAACTTGTTCTCATCCGGAAGATTTCTGGTTAATTCCGGATTCAGGCAATGAATTCCTTCTATTACAAGCACTTCATTTTCCTTTAACTTTTTCGGTCTGCCCTTATATTCTTTGTGTCCCGTGACAAAATTAAATTCTGGTATTACCACTTCTTTTCCATCGAGAAGTTCCTGAAGCTGACGATTAAACAGTTCTACATCTACCGCTCCCAGCCCCTCAAAGTCATAATTGCCATTCTCATCTTTCGGAGTCTCTTCACGTTCTTTAAAATAATTGTCCACTGCAATTGGATACGGGCACAGTCCATTCGCCCTGAGCTGTACAGACAAACGATGAGAAAACGTTGTCTTACTGGAGGAAGACGGCCCCGCGATCAGTACAAATCGAACATCCGAACGTACTCTGACCTGTTCCGCAATCTGCGCTATTTTTTCTTCCTGAAGCGCTTCCTGTACCAGTACCAGTTCATTCACATCACTTCTGGTAATTTTATCGTTCAAATCACCTACCGTTTCTATTCCCTGAGCATCTCCCCATTTCGTTGATTCCTGTAACACATGAAACAGCTGGTTCTGTGGTTCAAACGGAGGTACTTTTTCCGGCTCACCCTGGGTCGGCATCTGAATTACAAACCCTTCATCATACAAATATAATTTGAAATATTTTAAATATCCGGCACTCGGAACCATATATCCATAATAATAATCTTCAAATTCATTCATACTGTAAATATTCACACGTGATACCCTTCGATAATGAAACAATCGTTCTTTGTCATGCATCCCATGCTCTCCAAACATTGCAATCGCATCGTCTGTATGCACACTTTTTTTCTGAATCGGCAGATTCTTTTCTACCATTGTCCTCATCCGTCTCTCTACCTTATCCAGAAACTCTTGTGTGAGTTCTATATTGCCTTCTATCGTACAATAATACCCTTTACTTACAGAATAATGAATACGGACTTTATCGATATTCTTATGTTCTGCCACATCATATACCGCTTTTACAAGCATCAGGCTCATACTTCTGCGATACGCTTTATATCCAAGCGAATCTGCAGTCGTCACAAACTCAAGTTTACAGTCTTTTTTTAATGTTTTAAATAATTCCTGTAACCTTCCATCAACAAATACTAATACTATATCGTGCTCATATTCATGCTGATATTCTTTTGCAATATCCAGATATGTTGTTCCTTCCCGAAACTTTCTGTCACAGTCCCCTACCTGAACTGTATAAAAAACTTCATTCATACCTGCACCTCATTTCTTCTCTCCGGGTTATGTATGGAATCAGACGATCAGGAACGGATGACTGATCGGTGCCGCAACAATCTCAACCTCACTGAGATGTTTTTCAAGATACTGTCTCATATCTTCAATAAAGATATGTTCAATCCCATAATGTCCGCCATCGATGATTGCCAGTCCCTGGGCTACCGCATCAATTCCTTCATGATGTCCGATATCTCCTGTGATCAGAACATCCGCATTCTTATCCAGTGCCGCCTGAATCACACTTTTACCGGAACCCGGACAGATTGCTATTCTTTTTACTTTTTCTTCCAGATTACCGAATACCTTTACTGCCCCCAGATGAAATGCAGACTTCACATCTTCACAGCATTCTCTGAGAGTCATCGGTGTCTCAAGATCAGATACTCTTCCGATCCCTTCGGGTTCATCTTCTTTCCCTATATCCCCTTCTGCAGTTACTTCCAGAATTTCTGCATTCTTCATATTCATCTTATCCCCGGAAAGGTCTGCCATTCCCAGTACATCATAATTCGTATGCATAGCATAATAAGAAATATCGTTCTGTATCAGTTTTAAGATACGTTCTCCGACAAAATCCAGATTATGGATTCTCTTAATCGGTGAAAATATCATCGGATGATGTGTAATCAACATATCTGCTCCTGTCCTGACAGCTTCATCTATTACTTCATCTGTGGCATCTAATGCAATATAAATCCTTTTTACTTCCTTATCATCTCTTCCCACCAGAAGTCCTACATTGTCCCACGACAGCGCATAATTAAGCGGATATTCTTTCTCAATCTCATACATTACATCTTTACACAACATCTTACATACTCCCTTTCTTCTACTCGTAATACTTTAAAGCCTCTTGTGTCAGTATGATTTCCTGTTTCAGTTCTTCCATTCTCTCGGCAGCACTTGCACTGTTCTGATGTTTAAAAAGTTGTTGAAATACACTCTCTTTAATCTGCATCTCTCTGTCCAGATATTTTTTCAGGACAGGATGCTGTTCCAAAAGCAGACGTTTGCCATATGTATATTCACATATTGTATATTCTTCTTTTTTTCCGTGTATGACTTTCATCATTGGATAAAATTTTCCATCTTCCTCAACCATATTTTCCTCGGTAATCTGAAGATTATGTTCATTTAAAAATCTTCTCACCTTACCAATCTCAGATTGCGGCTGCAGGATCATTGTATCCAAAATTTCTACTACCGGATATCCTTCTGTCAGAATTTTAATCACCAGTCCTCCACCCATGCCTGCAGCGATCATTGTATCCACTTCTCCCGGAAGCACTTTTTCAAGTCCGTCCGAAAGTCTTGTCTCTATTTTCCCTTTCAGTCCATGTCCGACCACATGCATTCTGGCTCTCTCCAACGGGCCTCTGTTAATATCGAGTGCGATCACCTTTCCGGCTATATTGTGTTCTATAAGATAAATAGGAATATAACCATGATCTGTACCGATATCTGCAACAGAAGCGCCCTCTGTCACCAGATCTGCAACTGCCTGCAGTCTCTTTGATAGTTCCATAGGCGCCTCTTTTCTTAATCTAAATAATCTCTTAATTTTCTGCTGCG
This sequence comes from Dorea sp. MB18-49, assembly GCF_023669465.1. Taxonomy (NCBI): domain Bacteria; kingdom Bacillati; phylum Bacillota; class Clostridia; order Lachnospirales; family Lachnospiraceae; genus Dorea; species Dorea sp. MB18-49. The sequence continues at coordinate 68,121 of NZ_JAMOYX010000007.1, read as the reverse complement.
GCTCGGATGACGGAGCTTTCTGAGCGCTTTCGCCTCAATCTGACGGATACGTTCACGGGTAACGTCAAATTCTTTTCCAACTTCTTCCAGTGTGCGTGCACGTCCATCGTTCATACCGAATCTTAATCGCAATACCTTCTGTTCTCTTTCTGTCAGAGTATCCAGAACCTCGTCAAGCTGTTCTTTCAGAAGTGTCTGGGCTGCCGCTTCTGCCGGTACCGGTACATTATCATCCTGAATAAAATCTCCAAGATGACTGTCCTCTTCTTCACCGATCGGTGTTTCCAGAGAAACAGGTTCCTGAGAAATCTTAAGGATTTCTCTTACTCTTTCTACCGGCATATCAAGTTCAGCTGCAATCTCTTCCGGCGTAGGTTCACGCCCAAGTTCCTGCAGTAACTGTCTGGATACGCGGATCAGTTTATTAATTGTCTCAACCATATGAACCGGAATACGGATTGTCCTTGCCTGATCTGCAATTGCTCTTGTAATAGCCTGTCTGATCCACCACGTAGCATAAGTACTGAATTTAAATCCTTTATGATAATCAAACTTTTCTACTGCCTTAATCAGTCCCAGATTTCCCTCCTGGATCAGGTCAAGGAACAGCATGCCACGACCAACATATCGTTTTGCAATACTTACTACCAGACGCAAGTTTGCTTCTGCCAGTCTCTTCTTTGCCTCCTCGTCCCCATCTGCCATTCTTTTGGCCAGTTCAACTTCTTCTTCTGCCGACAAAAGCGGCACCTTTCCAATTTCCTTCAGATACATACGTACCGGATCTTCAATACTGATTCCATCTGGTACCGAAAGATCAATCTTCTCTACATCAATATCATCTTCGTCTGACATTACGATTTCATCCGGAATATCATCATCGTCATTACTGATTCTGAGCACATCAACGTTGTTTGCTTCCAGGTAATCAAATACCTTCTCCATCTGATCTGAATCCAGTTCCATATCAGAGAAGAAATCATTAATTTCCTGAATCTCCAGGATTCCCTTTTTCTTTTTTCCAAGTGATACAAGTTCTCTTAATTTTTCCTGGAATTTTACAATATTTTCGTCCATGTAATGTCCATCCTCTCATTGCTTGTTTATATTTTATCCTTAATTAATGGAAATATGCAGTGTCCGAAGATCCTGCATCTTTCTTTTTTCATTCATCAGGCGCTGCAATCCCTGAATATCTGTAGGATCCAGATTCTTTGTTGCTTCTTCAATGCTGTGTTCCTTGACTCTCAGAATTGTCTCCTGCAGTGCCTTTTCCTGCTCCTTCACCGTTGTCAGTTCTTTGATCTTCGTGTGGAACAGTCCTGCCACTTCCCGATGTTCCTCTTCATCTGTAAAATGATTCATAATCTGCGCCGGATTGGCTTCATGTTTTTCATACTGTTCATATAAAAGTTCTGCCACTTTTCTGAAAAGTCCTTCCGAAAAATCTTCCGGTGTAATATACTTTTCAATCTGGTGAAAAATCTCTTCACTTTCAATCAGCCATGTAAGCAGCACCTTCTGGGATACTAAAATTCCGTCTTCTTTTTTATTCTTCCTGTTATTTTGTATCTCCCTCGGTCTTTCTGCAGGCTTTGCAAGTCCTGTCTGTACCGCCATCTTACCGACCAATTTTCGAAGCTCTTCAAATCCGACATGATAGGCCTTTGCCACTGCTTCTATGTAATTATTACGTTCAATTTCTTCTTCAAACTGTGTAAGCCTTCTTGCCGTCTCCTTCATGAACTCCGTCTTTCCTTCCGGTGAATTCATATCATAGTCTTTCTCCAGGACTTCCAGACTGTACATGAATACATTTCTCGCACTTGCGATTCGCTCTTCAAATGCTTCTGCACCCAGATTCTTAATAAATTCATCCGGGTCCTTATACGGTTCCATTCTTATGATCTTTGCTGTGATTCCGGCATCTCTCAGGATTGGCATCGCTCTTAATGCCGCCCTTGTACCGGCCCCGTCACTGTCATAAGTCAGATACACTTCCTGTACATACCTGTGAATCAGTGCAGCATGTCCCGGTGTCAGTGCTGTACCCAGTGATGCAACCGCATTGGTAAATCCTGCCTGATGCAATGATATCACGTCCATATAGCCCTCACACAAAAGGAAATATGGCTTTTTGGTACGCCTTGCCCGGTTCAGGCCATACAGATTCCGGCTTTTATCAAAAATCATTGTCTCCGGGGAGTTCAGGTATTTTGGCTTTGCATCGCCCATAACACGGCCGCCAAATCCGATCACCCGGCTGTTGACATCCATGATCGGAAACATCACACGATTCCAGAACTTGTCATACACCCCGTTCTTTTCATCAATGCTGATCAATCCCGCCTTGGCAATCATATCATCTTTATACCCTTTGGACTTCAGATACCGATACAGGTCATCGCTGTACTTATTCGAATAACCCAGCCCGAACGCCTTAATGGTCTCATCACTAAGCTTACGCTTTTTAAAATATTCCAGTCCGACCGCACCCCGGCTGCTCTTAAGCTGTATATAATAATACTGTGCTGCAGCTTTGTTGATCTCCAGAAGTATCGCTCTGGTATCCGCACGTTCTTTTGCTTCTCTGGAATACTCTTCCTCCGGAAGTTCCACTCCTGCCCGGTCTGCCAGATATTTCAACGCTTCAACAAATGTATAATTCTCATACTCCATCAAAAATGTAAATACATTTCCTCCTGCCCCGCATCCAAAGCAATAATACATCTGCTTCTGTCTGCTGACAGAAAAAGAAGGAGACTTTTCATTATGAAACGGGCACAGGCCAAAATATGAGCTTCCTTTTTTCTGCAGTTTTACATAAGTAGATATCACATCTACGATATCATTTCTTGATCTTACTTCTTCAATAATCTCATCAGAATAATACATTTTGAATCTCCTCATTATTATTATTCGACAAAACTTTTTGCTTTCCTTTAATTTTTTGCTTTTTTTATTGACTTTTTCGTGTATAACGATATATTGGGGTATTATGGATATAGAAACAAAAAAGAACTTCCATATAAATGAAAGTTCTTTTCTAATGATGAATGCGGAAGATGGGACTTGAACCCACACAAGCGCAATGCTTACAAGATCCTTAGTCTTGCTCGTCTGCCAGTTCCGACACTTCCGCGCATTCATTATGTAATTTTCACCTTTCTATCAAGAAAGGTAACTGCGGAAGATGGGACTTGAACCCACACAAGCGCAATGCTTACAAGATCCTTAGTCTTGCTCGTCTGCCAGTTCCGACACTTCCGCATTCATCTTTGCTCTCTCGCGAAGACAAGATATATAATACATGAGAATTGTTATTCTGTCAACAGTTTTTTTGAAATTTTTTAATTTTTTTGAACTATTGCATAAACTGTTAATATTTCTTCTGTTTCAGCAGTACATGCTTAATGTATGAAAAAGTTTTTTCTTCTCCTTCTTCGGCCAGCATCTCTAACAATTCATGCAAAAGTTTTGCCGTATCCGGATGAATCATTTTTCCAAGTCTTGCCGCACCCTTTTCGTAATATTCCAATGGATGCCAGTTTCTGTATGCTTCTCCCTGGTAAGTCTTTGAAGCTGCAATACGATCCATGAACATCTCTACCACGTACCGAAGCGGCATTTTCAAACCAACCATGCCTTCTCCCGGTGTCACACTATAATCAATCCAGTATTCATAATGATGCTTATTCCGTCCTTTATGATGAAGCCATGCCCGGGAATATCCGGTTGCTTCTCTTTCCGCATTATTCGGACTTCGATTTCCCTGATAGTACTTACATCCCACAAGGAACTCCGTCGGAGAATATTTTGACATATCATGAAGAAGGCCCTGCTTATAAAGTCCTACTTCAAAACATTCTTTCATAACAAGATATTTATGATGATTGATCGTCTGTAAGTGTTGTAATGCTTTCATTTTTCTTCGTCTCAACCTCCACAATCCGGTCCGCCGTAAACACCACGATCGACCTCTCTTTTAACTCTGCTTTTCTCTGGTCTTTTAAAAGTTCCGGGTAATCCAGAATTCCACGATCTGTCGTTGCTCTTACATACCACCCATATCCCTTAGGCAACGCCGGCAGCGCAAATACGTGCTCCAGCCAGTGCATATTATATGCCACATAGCAATCCGCATTCTTCGTCCGGGCTCCACTGTAATATACTCCAAGCTGTCTGCTTGATACTTCTTTCGGCACCTGCCAAGCTTCCTCGCCATGATACGATACATCAGGAACGCCACAGCAACTCAGATCAATCCCCTGAAGTTCCCTCTCGGGTGTCAGAAGATCATGCTCTTTTCTAAATAAAATCAGTTTTTTAACAAAATCATGTAACGCCTTTTTCTTTTCCAGCCCCCGCCAGTCCGTCCATCCGACAGAATTGTCCTGGCAGTAAACATTATTATTGCCCTTTTGGGTGTTACCGAATTCATCTCCTGCCAGTATACATGGTGTTCCTTGTGAAAGAAGTAACAGGAAAAACGCATTATAAATCTGATGTTTTCGAAGTTCTGTAACAGCTTTTTTCCTGCTTGGCCCTTCCGCCCCACAGTTCCAGCTGTAATTATAATCCGGTCCGTCCTGATTCTTTTCTCCATTTTCCTCATTGTGTTTTGAGTCATAGGATACAAGATCATTTAAAGTAAAACCGTTCTGATCTGTAATACAATTAAATATTCCCTGTTTCTCTGAATGATGCTTAAGCCAGTAAATCACATCCGGAATCATGCCTTCATCGCCTTTAAGGAAACGACGCATCACTGTCTGGAATCCCAGTTCGTGTTCCATTATCTTTGTTTTTTTCAAAACCGGATCTGCATGAACACTTTCTATCGGAATGACCAATGGGTTCAGTATAAAACCATCTATATGATATTCCATCACATAATACCGCAGGCATTCCAGCATCATCATCTTATCTGCACCTGTACAGAACGGCATTTCAAGCACAACCTCTATTCCGGCTTTATGGCATGCTTTGACCATATCCTTAAGTCCTCTGGCCCCATCACCATCCGAAGAATATGCACTCTTAGGAGCAAAATAGAACCCTTCTCCATATCCCCAGTAATTTCTATATGTCTGGCATTCCTCAAATTCATACACCGGCATACAATGGATCTGATTAATTCCAAGATCTGTAAGATAATCTATCTTTTCTATAATCCCCTGAAACGTTCCTTTCGACTTTACCTTCGACGAAGCATGTCTTGTAAATCCCCTTACATGCAGACTGTAGGCAATTACCTGATGATAAGGGATCTGTAAAGTGTGGTCTCCCTCCCAGTCATACTCCTGTGACAGAAAACGGCCTCTGATTTCATGTCTGGCGGTCTCTTTTTTTACACCCCAATGCTCTCTTCCAGCCAGCGCCTGCACATAAGGATCCACAACAACCTCACCATCAATCAAATAATTATACTCATACTCTGCCGGTTCGATATCCGTAAGTGCAATACAGCGTACTTCTCCCACTGCCGTCTCCATCTCAAATTGTCTGTACAGTCGTTTTCTTCCTGCACGATATATTAACAGCTGACATTTTTTCTCTGTCGGAACTGCAATCGAAAAATTTATTTTGTTCTCACTGATCTGAACCCCCAGCGGTAACGGATATCCCTGAACCTCTCTCATATTATTTCCTTCCCATTGTCTGCTGACGCCTATTGCCATCCATCTGCGCCATACATTTCAACATTCTCTTTATTGATCATAAATACATCTACGGATGTCTCTTTTTCAAAATCTTTCCCCTCCAGAATATCCAATGCAATATCAACCGCTTTCTTTCCGATGTTGACCGGCGACTGTGCAACGGTTCCTGCAATCTGACCATCTGCCTTTTTTAATTCTTTTTTTATATCCGGAGAGCCGTCTATACTGTATACAACCGTCTGATCATTTCCAGCAAGATTCAATGCAGTCTTAGCTGCCACGGCCATCTGATCATTTCCACACATAATCGCAGTAATATCCGGCTGTTCATTCAGAATCTTTTTTGCAGCTTCCAGTGCACTGTCGAACGTTCCGTTGGTATCTTCTCTTGCTACGACTTCAAATCCTTTTTCCGCTTTGGCAATTGTCTGCTCAAATCCCGTAATACGGTCATTGATCGAATTCTGCTTTGTTGCCTCCAGAATCGCCACTGTCCCGCCATCCGGATACTTTTCAATCAGGTCATTACCACAGAGCTTACCCGCTTCGCTGTTATTAGAACCGACATAGGCATCTATATAGTCTGTATCTTTCACCTGTGAATCTATATTGATGATCTTCACACCAGCCTCTTGCAAAGCCTGTAATGACGGAGTAATCTTTTCCCAGTCTACCGGGCAAAGAAAGATTGCATTAATCCCCTCATCGATCATCTCCTGTATCTGCTCCGCCTGCGTATCCGCATTCGATGACGGGTCTTTTACTACCATTGTGCACTCTTCTTTATCCACGACCTGCTGTACGGCCTCTTCAAGTGTTATAAAATACGGATTCTGCATATCAATTACAGAAAAGCCAAATTTGTACTTTCCTGCATCATCTGTCTGATCTGTATCCTCCGAATCATCTGTTGTATCCTCACTGACTGCATTATCCACTGGTTTTCCTGCTTCCTTTTTGCATGCGGATAATGCGAAAATGCATACGAGTAATACTGCGATCACTCCTAACATTCTCTTCTTCATCATGTTGTTATTCCTCCTTATTATTGCGTTACATACAGCTACATTCTACAACATTTTTGTCTGTTTGACTACTATCATCTTGCTTTTTATCGCTTTCTTTGTTAAAGTTAAGATAAGTTTTAAAATTAGTAAAGGAGACTATGATATGAGCGACACAAAGGAAACAGAAGGCTACACCACAGTAGAGCTTACACTTGACAATGACGAAGTCATCGAATGTGCAATCCTCACAGTATATGAAGCTGCAGGCAAGGAATACATTGCCCTGCTGCCTCTGGACGAAAATCTTGAGCCGAATGAAGCTGGTGATGTTTATCTTTATCAGTATAATGAAACCGAGGACGGCGAACCTGACCTCGGCAACATTGAAGACGATGAAGAATATGAAATTGCAGCGGATGCATTTGATGAATGGATGGATTCTCAGGAATTCGACGAATCAGACATTGAGGAGTAATTCGGATACAAAACGGGAAGGGAGAAGATCTTTCCCGTTTTTTTCTTTTACATAACTGATAACCAGCTTTCTCTTCGCTCTTGTCATCGCCACATAAAAAAGCCGGCGTTCTTCTTCTATTTCTTCGTCGGTAGTTGCTTTCTTGTATGGGCAGCTTCCCTCATTTGCTTCAATCACGAATACGGTATCAAACTCAAGTCCCTTTGCAGCATGCATTGTCATCAGGTTTACCCCTTCTTTTTCTCCGTTTTTCTTATTCTGTTCTTTCAGCATTTTTCCATAACTTTCAATATGTTCAAACCATTCTTTTATGGTGCCATACCCCTTGGAGTTCTGCCAGATTTCTTCGAGCACTGCAAAAAGATCTTCCGAAGAAATCTTTCTGTATGCTGCATATTCCTTCAGGAACTCATCATATCCCATGCGTTTCCGTATATATTGAATGGCTGCATACGGTGTCTTGTCACAGATCATCTTCATGTCCCATTCCAGCTGATCGATTCTGTCAACCATCCAGTCTTTATCCCGGTAATATCTCCGGAGTGATTCATAAGAAACATTTCCTGTCTTCATACTCTCTCTTGTAAGATAGCGGTTTGGCCGGTTCGCAATCTGGAGAAAATATTTTCTGTCATATTCTCCCTGTGACAAACGGAGATAACTGATCATATCAAGTGCTATAAAATGCTCATAAATGTTATTCAGATGTTCTTTCATCACAAACGGGATCTGATACTCCGTCATCAGTTCTGACATTGCCCTTGCATCCACATTTGTCCTGTACAATACAGCCATTTCCGTATACGATACACCTTTTTCCCGGTATTCGCGAATCCTTTCCAACACATATTCCGCTTCCTGCACCGGATCTTTTACTTCCTGAACATGAACTGTCTCATCTGGTTTCCTGAATGCCTCTATCTTTTTTTCAAACCGGATTTTATTATTTCCGATCACACGCAAAGCCCCTTTTACAATATATCCGCTGCTGCGATAATTGACATCCAGAAGGATCTGTCTGGCCTTTGGATAATCCTTCATAAATTCCATCATGATTCCCGGCTTTGCCCCTCTGAATCCATACACTGACTGATCATCATCCCCTACCACAAACAGATTGTCCTGAGGCGCCGCCAGCATCCGTACCACATCATATTGTGCCTGATTCACATCCTGAAATTCATCTACAAGAATATACTGAAATTTTTCCTGCCATTTTTTCAGGATATCCGGCCGTTTCATAAAAAGATCTCTGCACTGTATCAGCATATCCTCAAAATCAATTTTACGATATTTCTTTTTTGTCTCCTCATAGGTTCTGTACAGTTTGCGGAATTTCTCTGTCGTATATTTCACCGGCTCATATTCTTCAATATCCATACAGTTATTTTTTACATTTCCTATCTCGATCGCCAGTTCCTGCAGATAATCTTTTTCTTCATCTGCCTCCGGTTCCTGATCCCAGTCAATTCCGGGTAAAATTTCTCTTAATATCCTGTACTTTTCTTCATCCGATAAAAGATTCGACTGATTCAGGCGATACGCCCATTTCAAAATTCCATAATATATTCCATGAAATGTGCCGAATGTTACTGCATAAGAAGAAGGGCCACATATACTTCGGGTCCTGTTTTTCATCTCCCAAGCCGCATACTTAGTAAAGGTAATGACCAGAATTTCTTCTGGCCTTACCTTATGCTTCATGATCAGATATTCTATTCTCTTTGCAATGGTTAGAGTTTTCCCTGAACCGGGACCGGCAAGGACCATACATGGTCCTTTATTATGGGCGACTGCCTCTGTCTGAGCATGATTTAAACTCATAGAATCCCCTTACTTGCTTAATAATTCAATTCCGTCTTTAATACGTTTTACAGATTCTTCTTTTCCAAGAATTTCCATAATCTCTGTTGCACCACCCGGCGTGCTCTGTTTTCCGGAAACTGCAGTACGGATTGGCCACATTACATATCCTACTTTCACGCCCTTCTCATCAACATACTTTTTAAGAAGTGCAAATAATGCATCATTACTGTAATCTTCCTGAGCTTCCAGCAGCGGCAGAACTTCTTTTAATACTTCCAGTGAATTTTCTTCATTCGTTTTCATCTTTTTATGGCAGTACATAGCTGTATCATATTCCGGTACTGCTTCAAAGAAATCAATCTGTTCCTCGATATCCGGGAAAATCTCAATTCTTGATTTTACCAGTGCTGCAATCTTCTTCAGATCATAATCTTTTGTAATAACATCGCGGACATACTTCTCGGCTCTTTCATAAAACTTATCGAAGTCCATAGCCTTGATATATTCCCCATTCATCCACTTCAGTTTTCCAAGATCGAATACAGCCGGTGACTTGTTCATTCGATGGAAATCAAATGCTTTTACCAGTTCTTCCAGTGAGAAGATCTCCTGATTTCCTTCCGGTGACCATCCAAGAAGTGCTACGTAGTTTACAACTGCCTCTGTCACAAATCCCTGCTCGATCAGATCTTCGTAAGAAGAGTGTCCGCAACGTTTACTCAGTTTCTTATGGTTCTCATCTGTAATAAGCGGACAATGAACATATACCGGTACATCCCATCCAAAAGCTTCATAGATCTTATTATACTTCGGTGCAGATGACAGATATTCATTACCGCGCACTACATGTGTAATTCCCATCAGGTGATCATCGACAACATTGGCAAAATTATATGTCGGATATCCGTCTGACTTGATCAGGATCAGATCGTCCAGTTCCTCATTCGGCACTGTAATATCTCCGTAAATCTCATCATGGAATGTTGTTGTGCCTTCTGTAGGCATGTTAAAACGGATAACATGTGGTTTTCCCGCTGCGAGATTCGCCTCAACCTCTTCTTTACTTAAATGCAGGCAGTGCTTGTCATATACAACAATCTCTGTTCCGCCATCTTCATCTGAAACTTTACTCTTCAGCGATTCCAGACGCTCTTTATCGCAGAAACAATAATAAGCATCCCCCTGTTCAATCAGCTGTTTTGCATATTTCAGATAAATTCCCTGTGCATTACGTTCACTCTGTACATATGGACCTACTCCTCCATCTTTATCCGGACCTTCGTCGTGAACCAGTCCTGTTTCTTTCAGAGTATGATAAATAATATCCAGTGCTCCTTCCACAAAACGTTCCTGATCTGTATCCTCAATTCGGAGAATAAAATCTCCGCCTTCATGCTTTGCGATCAAATAAGTATACAACGCTGTTCTTAAGTTTCCTACATGCATTCTTCCTGTAGGACTTGGTGCAAATCTTGTTCTTACCTTACTCATAACTATCATTATCTCCTGTTTCTTATTGTTTTTAAATGTATGAAATCTATGTATTACTACATACATTAGAACACTATTCGTCCTTTCATTGTAGCACAAGTCTGTAACTGACAGCAACCTTTTCTATCATATCTTTCCTTTTTGCTGTTTTTTGAGTTTTCTCTCGATCCAATATTCTTTCTGGAAAACTTCTCTCGGAATAGACACGATACACACAATTCCAAGCACGATTGCAAAAGCCACTTTTACCGCTCCCAATCCTTTTACCGCTGCCATAGCAAGCTGATTGGTCACCAGATAATATGCCGTAAAATATATTCCGGCACCCGGTACTAACGTGATAATTCCCGAAATCAGGAAAATTGTAATAGGACACTTAAGCCGTACCGTCAACATTCTTGCCACCAGCACAGTACACACTGTTCCAATAAATGATGCTACCGCAACAGAACAATATACAGAAGCGAGCTTATATATCATCCAGCCCACCGATCCCGTAATTCCACATCCTATATAAAATCTTCTGGGCACCTGGAACATGACCGCATATGCTATCGTCCCGATAAACGAACACGCCAGATTTGCTACAATTTTTATGACCATCACAAAACGCCTCCCAACACATGATGATAAACCGTCAGAGCTGCCCCGACTCCGATTGCAATATATACAAATACCATGACCGCATCAATCATCTTCACTGTACCCGCCAGATAATCACTGTCCGCCAGATCACGGATTGCATTTACAAAAGCAAGTCCCGGTACCAATGGCATGATTCCGCCTGTTACAATTCCTTCCATCCGCAGATTTCCAAATGCCGGTATCTGCATTGCTGCCAACGCCATCGAAGCAATAATAATTCCTCCTACAATGTGAACCAGGATTTTGGAAATTCCGTGTTTTCCTGCAAACAATGACCACGCAAACACGACACAGCCGACAAAAATCGCCACAAACGCCTCCATCGGTGTTCCTCCCAACAGATATCCCAGTCCCCCAGCACTCAAACCTGCAGCTGCAATCTGATAGGATATCCTTTTTGTCGGCATTTTATTTATCTGTTTTAATTTTTTCCAGGCCTCTTCTATCCCTACATGCCCTGCTGCAATTTCTCTGGAAAGATCGTTTACTTCCGCTACGATCCCCAGATGTGTAGAAGAAAGCGGTACTTGTTTAACTTTTGTATATAATTTTTCTTTATCAGTTCCTGCACAAATAAAGAGTCCGTGACTCAATGTGAATAAATCTACATATTTCACTCCAAATCTATGACAGATCCGCATCATCGTCTCTTCCACACGAAAAATTTCTCCTCCGTTTTTCAGAAGCATCCGTCCTGCTTCCATCGCGAGATTGATCACACGTTTTGTATCAATCTCAGACATCAGTTCTTTTTTCAGATATTTCTCATCTTCATCGGAAAATCCGCATTTTTCGCAAAATTCCATGATGTCCAGGCAACGTTCCTTCTTCATATATACCCAGTCATACTGCGCACAGTAATGTTCACATATATAATGTATCATATATCTGCCGTAACCTTTTCCCTGATCCTTTTTTATGGTTACGATATTCTTAATCTCACATTTCTTTTCTTCTGAAAATATCACTATACAAAGTGTGCGGAGCTTTCCGTGTTCTTCCAGTAAGAACAGTTCTCCTTTTTCCAGCAATTTTCGAATTCTGGATTCATCCGGGTCACCAGCTCGAAGTAATTCTATATAATCTTCTTTCCCGTCTGTCACCTGTCGAATATTCATTTTTCGTTCTGCTCCTTTTTTGATTCTTGACCCTGCCTATTATAACACCTGTCATTCTAAAATCCTAGAGCATTTTTTCGCAAAAAAGATGTGCTTTTCGCACACCCTTTTTACCCCAATTATATCATCTTCCATTCGGCCGGCTTATAAGTTCTCCTCCCTTGTTGTAAAGCATCCCATCCCGGCTTTCATACACCGGATTATCCGGTGCAACTTCAATATACATAAGTCCGCCTATCTTCTCCAATACTCCTGGTGCAACAAAAGTAATATTCGCCGGAATATAGACTTCTACCGCATCCGAAATTCCATCCAGTGCATGTTCTCCTATTCCGCTGCATCTTTCATCTGCCGGAAAGATGATCATCCCATCACACAGAATCAGATCCAGATTCTCATATCCTTCTATCACGCCTTCTGAATTCACCTTAAAGCCTTCCAGGTTCAACAAGTCTTCTGTCATTGGTTCTCCTGCAGGTTCTTCTGTTATTTTTCCTGTTATAGATTCCGGAACACTCTTATCCGTAACTGTTTCCTGCGTTATGGTCTCTGTTTTCGCGGAGTCCATATTTGCCCATGCAGCTTTCCCGTCTTTTGCTTCCGGAACACCTTTTACTTCCGGAATTATTTCTTCTGTTTCCGTCGGTCTTATTACATCCTGCATCGTTTTCTTTATCGTCACAGACTTACATACACTTTTCGCAGTTTTCTTTACATCCAAAACCTTCTGAGTTCCTAATTCAAAACAATCTTTTACCATATCCACGCCATGACTTTCCGATACTGCTTTGCAGAATCCTTCACCGGATCCTGTATAAGCATCCATCTTCTCCACATTCATTATTCCTGCGACAAGACGGGTACAAATTGCCAATATAATCAACATAGCCACATCCATTCGGATCCATCTGTCCATGTTATTACGTTTTAATATAAATGTATCTGCTTTTATACCGGCACTCTTTTGTATATTCATTCCCATCTATCCACCTTCTTCCCTGACATTTCACTTATAGTTTATATATATGATTATAAAGCACGTACTTAAGGAAAGAAAGTGGCATCTCGCCACACTCGAGATACCACTTTCTTTTTAGCAGTTTCTTTATATCCTTTTATACGTTGATTTCCGCTGTTACGCCAAGGATTTCCTTATTTGCTTCCAGCATCGGATTTACCACATTATTCAGATATGCCTCCACCTGTACCGGTGCACGTCCTACATATTTGGCAGGATCCATTGTCTTCTGCAATTCTTCCAGTGAAAGGTTGAATGCCGGATCTGCTGCGATCAGTTCAAGCAGGTTATTATCCAGTCCTTTTTCTTTTACATTACGTCCTGCTTCCATAGATAATTCACGGATTCTCTCATGAAGTTCCTGTCTGTCTCCACCGGCTTTTACAGCGTCCATCATGATGTTCTCTGTAGCCATGAACGGAAGTTCTGACATAAGTCTCTTTTCAATAACTTTCGGATATACAACCAGTCCGTCTACTACATTCAGACACAAGTCCAGAATACCGTCAATTGCAAGGAATCCTTCTGGTACGCTGAGACGTTTGTTTGCTGAATCATCCAGTGTTCTTTCAAACCACTGTGTCGCAGAAGTGATTGCCGGGTTCATGGCATCCACCATCACATATCTGGAAAGTGAAGCAATTCTTTCACTTCTCATTGGGTTTCTCTTATATGCCATTGCAGAAGATCCAATCTGTGTCTTCTCAAACGGTTCTTCAATCTCTTTCAGATGCTGAAGGAGACGGATATCATTGGACATCTTATGGGCACTTGCTGCGATACCTGCAAGTACATTCACAACCCTGGTATCCACCTTACGTGAATAAGTCTGTCCTGATACCGGATAGCAGGTCTCAAATCCCATCTTCTTGGCGATCATCGGATCAATCTTATCGATCGTCTCCTGATCTCCGTCAAAGAGTTCCAGGAAACTTGCCTGTGTTCCTGTCGTTCCCTTAGATCCAAGAAGTTTTAAGCTTCCCTTCACATATTCCAGATCTTCAAGATCCATCATAAATTCCTGCATCCAAAGCGTTGCTCTCTTACCTACTGTAGTAGGCTGTGCAGGCTGGAAATGTGTGAATGCCAGTGTCGGAAGATTCTTGTGTTCATCTGCGAACTTTGCAAGTTCGGCGATCACATTGATCAGTTTCTTTCTGACGATTTCCAGTGCTTCTGACATCAGGATGATATCTGTATTATCACCTACATAGCAGGAAGTTGCTCCAAGATGGATGATTCCTTTTGCCTTCGGACACTGTTTTCCATATGCGTATACATGAGACATTACATCATGGCGGACTACTTTTTCTCTTTCTTTTGCCACATCATAATTGATGTCATCTGCATGTGCTTTTAATTCCTCAATCTGTTCATCTGTAATATCAAGTCCCAGTTCTTTTTCCGTCTCCGCAAGAGCGATCCAGAGTTTTCTCCATGTGCGGAACTTCTTATCCGGCGAAAAAATGTACTGCATCTCTTTACTTGCATATCTTTCTGAAAGTGGACTTGTATATCTGTCGTTACTCATACTCATAATCTCCTTCATCAATTCTTCTACCTGACTATTTTAACCTGTTTTTTATTCAAACGCCAGTGAAATATCTCTTCCCGGTACTTCCATCGGGTAATTTCCCGTGAAGCATGCATCACAGAATGCCAGATCTCCAACCATATCTTTCAGCTTTTCAACTTCCATATATCCAAGCGAATCTGCCCCGATCATCTCACAGATCTGTTCCGTTGTATGAGAATGTGCGATCAACTGTTCATTTGAAGGCACATCTGTTCCGAAATAACATGGATGCAAGAACGGTGGGGAACTGATTCTTACATGCACTTCCTTTGCTCCGGCCTTCTTG
Organism: Dorea sp. MB18-49; assembly: GCF_023669465.1. Classification (NCBI taxonomy): domain Bacteria; kingdom Bacillati; phylum Bacillota; class Clostridia; order Lachnospirales; family Lachnospiraceae; genus Dorea; species Dorea sp. MB18-49. The sequence goes on along the minus strand of NZ_JAMOYX010000007.1, from coordinate 53,036 downwards.
AGCATCTTAATGATATTCGCACAGGTTGTTCCACGTACAATAGAATCATCCACCATAACAATACGTTTTCCTTTTACAACCTCTTCAATTACATTCAGCTTAATCTTTACACTGCTTTCTCTCTGGCTTTGTTTTGGCTTAATAAATGTTCTTCCGACGTAACTGTTCTTATGGAATGCCATTCCATACGGGATACCAGACTGTTCCGAATATCCTTTTGCCGCAACCAGTCCGGAATCCGGCACGCCAACAACCAGATCAGCGTCTACCGGATACGACTCTGCCAGTGCCTTTCCCGCAACAATTCTTGCATGATAGACATTAACATTATCAATCACACTGTCCATTCTTGCGAAATATATATATTCAAAAATACATCTTGCCTGCTTCTTCGGATCGATCGCCATGGATTTATCCGATTTCATTCCATGTTTTGTGAAGCTTACAATTTCTCCAGGCTCTACATCTCTTACGAATTCTCCGCCAACGGCAGCAATCGCACAGCTTTCGGAAGCAAGGAAATATGTATTATCTCTCTTTCCGATACAGAGCGGTTTCAGTCCGAACGGATCTCTTGCTCCGATCAATTTTCTCGGCGAGGTAACAACCAGCGCATATGCACCTTTGATCTTCTTCATCGCATTTTTCACCGCGTCTTCTGCCTTCTTTACATTCAGACGTTCTCTGGCAATATGATATGCAATCACTTCAGAATCAATCGTTGTCTGGAAAATTGCGCCTGTGTACTCCAGTTCATGGCGAAGCTCGATTGCATTGGTCAGGTTACCATTATGTGCGATCGCAAGAATTCCTTTCACATAATTAATAACCAGCGGCATCGCATTTTCTGCTCTGGAACCGCCCGCCGTCGAATATCTGACATGTCCGACACCAAGATTTCCCTTCAGTTCCTGAAGCGACTCTTCATCGAATACTTCATTTACCAGTCCAAGGCCTTTCTTGGAATGTACTTTTCTCTCTCCATATGTATCCGTCACCGCAATACCACAGCTTTCCTGTCCTCTGTGCTGCAATGCAAAAAGTCCATAATAAACGGATGGTGCAACATCTCCGCCATCCATATCATAGGCTCCAAACACACCGCATTCTTCACCCAGTCCTGTTGTTACTTTTTCAAATTCACTCATAAATGCAGACTCCATTCTTTTCAAATTTTTCATTTGTCAAAACTGTCTTTAAAAAGCATTTTGCTATATTAGTATAATACAAGGCAGAAGGAAAAGCAATATTTCCACCTGCCTTGTACTCGTACCGATACATTATTTATAGCGCGTCTTTTAATAAGTTCTACTTATAATCGTGTTTTATTCATTAGAATTTTAACATACAATCTCTTTTGAACGCATGACGATTAATCATTGAATTTCCCCAGAAATTCTTTCATTCTTTCATTCGATGAATCAAATACTTCCTCCGGAGTTCCTTCCACTGCGATCACTCCCCCGTCCATAAAAATCACATGATCAGATACATTTCTCGCAAAATTCATCTCATGGGTGACAATTACCATCGTCATATGTTCCATTGCAAGTTCACGAATGACCTTCAGAATCTCTGCAGTAAGTTCCGGATCTAATGCCGACGTCGGCTCATCAAAGAACAGAATGTCCGGATTCAGCGCAAGTGCTCTCGCAATCGATACACGCTGCTGTTGTCCGCCCGATAACTGACATGGATATGCATTTTCCTTATCGGAAAGTCCCATCTTCTTTAAAAGCTCTCTTGCTTCTTTATAAACCTCTTCTTTCTTACGCTTCTGCACTTTGATCGGCGCATCTGTAATATTCTTCATCACCGAATAATGCGGGAACAGATTAAAGTTCTGAAATACGAGTCCGAATGTTCCTTCGTAATGAATCTCTCCCGCATCCGCAGTCTCAAGTCCTGTCGCACACCGAAGAAGTGTCGATTTACCGGAACCCGACGGGCCGATAATACCCAGAACTTCTCCCTTTTCTACCTTTAGAGAAATGTCTTTCAGAACTTCTACTCCATTAAAGCTTTTTTTAATATTTTTCATTTCAAGCAGACTCATGGTCTATTCCTCCTAATGGTAATAATTCAATTTTTCTTCAATCTTCTCCATGATCATCGCAACCAGCAGGTTGAACACATAATAGAAGATACCGGCCGCGATATATGGAACCATAGAGGTCTGTGCCGCTGCGATTTGCTTTGCCATAGTAAACATCTCAGTTACCGCCAATACAAATGCAAGTGAAGTATCTTTTACCAATGTAATGATCTCATTCGTCACGGCAGGCAGAATATGTTTACACACCTGTGGAAATACAATACGGAAAAATGTCTGACCTTTCGAATACCCAAGCACCTTTGCCGCTTCATACTGTCCCACCGGAATTGCTTCAATTCCGCCTCTGTAAATTTCTGCAAAATATGCCGCATAATTAATTGCAAAACCAATCAGTACTGCTGTCATACGATATCCTGTGGAAATTCGCATTCCAAACAGATAATAAGGTCCGAAATACACCACCATAAGCTGCAACATCAGCGGTGTTCCTCTCATAATTGATATGTATAATTTTGAAATCCATCTGACCGGTGCGATCTTCGACATTCTGCCAAATGCAACTACTAGTCCAAGAGGCAGAGAAAAGAGTAATGTCAGGATAAATATCTCTGCCGAGATCCACATTCCTCCACCAAGCTCTCTTATCAGTGTTCCTATCTCCATCTGTTACATCCTCCAGTTCTTTCAAGCGAGTAAAAAAGAGCCAATCCCCTCCGGGGTTGGCCCCTTCATTTTACTTACCGTTCTTTCCTATACAAAGAGCTCCCGGAACTCCGTAATCTGCATATTTTTCTGCAATCTTATCCACTGTTCCGTCTTCTGCCATTTCATCCAGTGTCTTCTGGACTTTATCTTTCAGCTCTGTATTTCCTTTTTTGAATCCAACCGCATACTGTTCAGATGAAATTTCTTTATCCAGGATCTTATAATCATCCGGATTTTTTCTTGAATTCACCTGATAGTTCGCAACTCCGATATCCATTGCAATTGCATCGCATGCACCAGATTCCAGATCCATGAATGCTGTATTATATTCAGCAACCTGATTCAGATCTGCAAATGTTGCCGCCAGATCTTTCTGATCCCCTTCCAGTGCCGCAAGTGCGGAAGAATCCGTCTGTACTTCCACATGCTTTCCCTTCAGCCCGGCAAAATCATCAATACCGGAATCACTTCTGACTACTACAACCTGCTTGTTATCAATATATGGATCTGACCACGTGTAATCATCTTCACGACCGTTCATAGTAAATCCATTCCAGATACAGTCTATCGTCCCAGAATTCAGTTCCGCGTCCTTGGAATCCCAGTCAATTGGCTGTTTTACCAGTTTCCAGTTGTTTCTGTCACATACCTCCTGTGCAAGATCGAGGTCGAATCCAACATATTCTCCGCTGTCGTCTTTATATCCATATGGCGGGAAAGAAGCATCAAATCCAACGATCAATGTATCATCATCATTCTCTATCTTTGCTTCTTTTGACGATTTCTTCCCATTATCAGATGAACCGGAATCTTTACTTCCACATCCTGCCAATACCGTTGTAGCTGCCATTGCCGTAACAAGGAGCAGTACTAATCTCTTTTTCATTACATATATCCTCCTGTATTCCTTTTACGTGTGCCAAACAGCCACTACACTCTTTTACTAGTTTAGCAGTTGATTACTTTATCACACTAAAATCTTTGGATATATTATCATATTCTGCGGTGTTTGTCAATCCTGCGGTATTCCTTTTTCCATTCTTCCAGCTTTTCTTCCGGAATATCCAGACCAATTTCTTTTTTAGTCTGGTCTATTTCATTCTGTATCACAGTATCGAGACTTAGAAGCACCGGATTTCCCGACAACAACTTAATATATTCTTCATGAGGAAGCGCTCTGTAGCAGCTATAGAGATATGCTTTTAACATATCCGGCTGTTCACATATCTTATACGCTTCCTGATAAGCTTTTGCAGCCTCTTTATACAAAAACTGATGCCCGTATGCTGCCCCCATACTCGCATATACACGCCCATAAAACTTCTTATCTACCGATTCATCCCAATCTCTGTTAATAATAGACTGATATACAAGAATCGCCGATTCATATTCTTTACTGTTCTGTAAGCTGTCCGCCTTATATTTTTCTTTTTCTACATCTCTCTGTGACTGCAGCTGCTCCAGAACACTTTGCATTTTGTGGATCTCAGCTGTCGCATATATATTAGATTCTTTCAGAATCGTAAGTACAAATTCTTCCATGGAACCATTTTCCCGGAGAAGTCTTCGAAGTTCGGATGACAATTCCGGAAGTTCCAGTTCATCACCGATCCATCTGCATAATCGTTCGTTCACAATTGTATAATCAATCAGATACAGATTATTGCAGATGTAATAGCACAATTCTTCGATTGTATAAATCCGCATGTGCACCCTGGATATTTCGAAAGGTCTTTTGGCCCGTTTTTTATGACAAAGAATTAAACTGCCCATTGATACCTCCTAAATGTAATTCCTTTTCTACAAAGAAGTCTGATGCCGGATAGAACTCGCCAAATCCCACATCTTTGAAACGAAGTCTGCACGTACGCTCATCCAGAAACATCACTTCTATCTGAAGCCTCAACGAATAATCCGTACGTTCCGGAAGTCCTTCCAAAGAAACAGTTTCCACTTTAAGATCTTCTCCATCCAGTGACTCTATATGAATCTCAATATCAGATGTATCTTCCAGTATTACTTCCCACTGTCCATCAGCTTCATACCAATGTGTTCCCCATGCAACGATCGGATACCAGCCTTCCTGCCCCGCAATACGCATGCGCAGACAAATCTGTTCTGTCATCTTCGTCCCATCAAGATAAATCGGTCCATCGTCATAAGGGTCTGCATAACGCATGGACGAATAGCAGGCACCTTTACTGTAAAGATTATTTCCGAGAAAGGCCCTTCTTCCGTTACATAACACCTTCAGAGAATTCGGATACCAGTTATTTTCAAACCCCTCCCCTGTCAGATAAACCGACGATACTACTTTTTTATCAAACACATTCTGAATAAATGATTTAAAGCTTTCATCGGCATCCTTCGCCTTGTCCACATTCAGCACAGGATAAATAGCCTCAAGTTCCCTCATATGTGCATTGGCAACTTCTTCTACTGTTACGAACATGTCTCTGCTTTTTGTGCTCACTGTATTCAGACGTCTGAGCATATATGCACGTATCTCCTGTGCATCGCAGTAGAATAACGCCGATTCATACTGCCACAGTTCTTTTGGCTGATAGAACATATACTGGCAAAAGCTTTCCTTATAATCCTGTACGAACACACACTCTCCGGGCACACCTATATGTTTACCGATCCCCTTTAACATCTTTGACATATCCACATTCGTATATGGAACAGAAAATGTAATATAATCAATCTTTTCAAACTTTTTCAGCATCAGACTGACAAATTTGGCAAGGAGCCATACTCCGTCATGTATCTTTTCTCCTACACGTACTTTTTTTCTTTTCACGGCCTTCCGGAACAGATGTGTGACAATGTCTCCTTCTCCTGCTTCTTTTAACCGTTTTGCTTCCTGTCCGTAAACCCATCGGTCTTTATAATATCCCAGTATCAGAGGAATCTGATAATTGTCTACTGCTGCCTCCATCGTTTCCGGCTCTTCTTTATTCTCATCATAGTAGCTGATCTGACAGCTTTTTTCATTCAGATCAACTCCCAGAATACTTCCTTTTTTCATTATCATCTCCTCCTTTCTTCATTAATATATCTTAAATATCTGATTCGCCATCTGTTCTTCTTCCTCGAATTCCAGCATAGCTTTTTTGCGTTCTGCCTCAGAGTCCATACCTGTCATTTCATTCAACTGCTGATATTTTCCCGCGTAAATGCGTTCTTTATCAGTTTCCAGTGTCTTCTTATCTGTAGTGATCATTTCTCCATTTCCGGACTCCTGGAAATAATAGCTTACAGACTCATCATCATAAAGCACAAACTGCTTTACATAAAGATTCTCATATACAGGCATCATGGCTTCTGCTCTGTATCCAAGTTCTTCTCTTTCTTTTTGCTTCATCTTATAGTACAGCCTTACCTTTCCTCCCGGCTTACAACGATATGCTGCCATAACCTTATTATAAAGCTGTACTTCTCTTAACCATTCTTCCGGATATTTCAGGTAATATGGGAATACCAGCTGTTTTTCACACATTTCTCTTATTACCTGATGAAGGACCGCCGCCATTTCCTCAGAATATTCTTTATCTGAATAATACTTCAAGAGTGCAATCTTACATACATCCGGCAGATCTTCTTTCTCTTCACATTCGTTTGCAATTATTTCAAATACACATTTTTCCAGATTACGTCCGTATACGATATATTCTCTGGATACATATGCAAGATATGCCTGCTTCAGACGGAAATATACATTATCCGACAGATAATAATCTTCAAATATATGCTCTTCTTTATATAACGTCTCTGCAAATACCATCTGAGTGATAATTCTTTCGCTGACCTTATATGATGGCACACCATACTGCTTCAGCACTTTCCACAGCCGTTTCATATCACCGATTGCACCGCAATAATACTCCGCCAGATATGTCAGTGTCACTTTATCATACTGGCCGCGTCTGAACATCTCAAACGCAAGATAACTTAGAAAATCATCTTCTGTATAATTTTCTTCTCTGATCCTCCGGCTGCATACCAGAAATACATCTTTATCATCAAATGCATCGATTCCTTTTGCCAGGATCTTATCATAATCTGGTTTTTCTTTTTCCGGCTCCTGATTCCAGAATCCCGTAGATGCCGCATACTTTCGGCACATATCTACAAAACGTGGTTCATAGAACAGACGCTTGGTCTCATACGGAATCGAATCCGTATAGTGTCTTCCCTCCACAGACTCCCAGACAATTCTTGATTCCTTGTCATACAGATATATAATTGCCCCATTCTTCTCGTCATAAGGAATACGCTGACGGACAGAGCCGTCCTTTTCAATAACCAGAACGCACTTCATACCACGTACTTTTGTTCTTACTTCATAGGAATAACAAATGTCACGCATCGCCTCCATACGCTCCGCAGACATCTCATCTTCTTTGCAGAAGCGTTTATATAAAGTGCGCAGTGATTCTGTAATATGGCGCTTCATCAATTGTTCCCATGTAAATGCTACCATCTGTTCCCGGTAATTCAGATACAGATCTCCAGCCTGTTCCTCATGAATCACAAGACTTGCATAGAGATATGCCGCTTTTTTATAATCCAGTGCATTTCCATGCATAAAATACAATACCAGTGATTTTGGAAGCGGTCCGTGTGCACTGTCCTCATCAATTGTCATCATATAGTATTCATAAAGCTGTGCGATCTTAAGATCCGAATCTACTGCCTTCTGATACCAGAAGAAATACTTTTTCTCTGTTTTATTTCCTTTGATCAGAAGTGTACAGATTGTATTAAGGATCATCGGTTCATCGTACATCTTATAGATTCTTTCCAGGATTCTGAAAAGATTATCACTGTATTTCTTCTGCTGGCTGGCAAAATTTGAAATATAAAGGGCCAGTTCTTTTGTCATCATCCGGTATTTTGTAGCAAAATTCAACACCTGTATCTCGAATGTTCCGAGCTTTTTAAGAAGCGTTGGCTTTTCCTGATAACACAGATATGCTTCCAGATAGAACATAACCGAATGAATTCCATATTCAAACTGTTGTTCCAGAACTTCCAGACGTTTGTACGGATTTTTATAGCGTGTATCCAGATTCAGGATCATATAAAGCAGCCACCAGGAATCCTGATGACGCATATATGTCTTTCCAACCTCATCCAGTACCCGTTCTTCATAATTCACGTCTCCACGGATTTTTGCAGTCAGGTAAAGATAATAACAGTTTGTCAGTGGATCTTTCCCGATTGCAAACCGGTTATAATTATAATTCTCCAGAATCCATTTGGCTTCTTCTATCTTCTCTCCAAGCAGATAAATATTAGCCAGCATGAGCTGGTATACCTCATTGAGTGGTTCTAATTTGCGAAGTGTAACCATCTTCTCGATCGCACTGTCCACCCAATGATCTCTGCTTACTCTTCCTGCCATATAGCCTACATATTCTTTTACGATCTGTGCCATCAGAAGTTCCGGCATCCTGTGATCTTCGTCATATTCCTGATTCTGCAGTACTTCCACTTCATATGTCAGTGTCTCATACGGTGTCACAAATTTCAGTGCTCCGTAATTACGTCCTCCATGAAGCTTCTCTGCTCTTACCACATATTCTATCTCATGTGCATTTCCCACAAAATCTTCTGTACTGATTTCCGGTCTTGATACCCGGATAAAATCTCCTACTGTCTCAATCTTGATCGGCATATATCCCCAGGTATTCTTCATCAGAGTCAAAGTTCCTTTCGTTGACTCAGTCAGATCTTCAAACAGCATTCCTTCTCCCTGCAATGTCAGGAAAATGCATTCTTTCTGCTTGATTCCCACCATGAATTCTTCCATCGCCTGCTCACTGAGAGACCATTTACGCATATTGTCATAAAGATAGAAAGTACGTTCATTTTCATATTTTAAAATCTCATAGAATTCTTTAGACCGGAATAATCTTCCTGCTTCCGAAAAATCTTTGATCGCAAGTTTTCGGAAATCATCTGTGCTTTGTACTTTTCCATACGTTGTCATCACATATGGTTTTTCTATAATAGCTGTAAACGACAGTTCATATTCACCACCGCTGCATACGATCGTAAATTTACCTTCTTCTACATGTCCCGGACGAAGCCCACGTCCGTCATATGTAAACTCAACCCTCGACGGATTTCCCTCGAATCCCTGGTCCTTAAAATGAACACGAAAAGAAGACGAGTAAACGAGTCCTCGTATTCTGCCTTCATTATTCGCCCTCATTGTAAAACTTCCCCTGTATACTTCCCCTTCACCTATAATGAGCACCAGATTCGTCTCATCGAATATAACATCAGGTCGTATCAACTGAAAGTCGCCTTTTGAAAATTTTTGGATTTTATTTTTCAAGTCCTACACCTGCTTCTTTCGTTGCTTTTTTCTTAAAACATACTATAATAAATTATAGCATTGTTTGTCAACGAATGGCAATGCCGGAAAGAGAAAATATCAAAATTGTGTCGATAGGATGGAAAATTATGAAAAAAAAACCAGAATTTCACGGAAGCGATCTGGAAAAGATCGCAGATTATTATCACCTTGACAAGGAAAAGATTGTTTTGTTCGGCGCCAATGTAAACCCGCTCGGATTATCCGGACAGGTAAAAAAAGATCTCGCAGAACATCTGGATATCATCAGCAGTTATCCAGACAGAGATTATACAGATCTGAAAAAAGCAATTGCTGCATATACCAATACCTCGCCGGAACATATTGTTGTCGGAAATGGTTCTACGGAGCTTATCTCACTCCTGATCAGCCAGCGCGCACCAAAAAGGGCGCTGCTTCTGGGACCGACCTATTCCGAATATGCAAGAGAGCTGAATCTGGTCGGCGGCACACTGGAATATTATAATCTGAAAGAAGAACAGGATTTCAGACTGGATATTTCCGATCTGACCGATACACTGAAAAGTGATATTGATCTTCTGATCATCTGTAATCCGAACAACCCGACCTCTTCAGCCATCAGTACCGCTGATATGAAAAAGCTGTTAACCGTATGCCGGTCACTTGGTATCTTCGTTATGATCGATGAGACTTATATCGAATTCGCACCGGAAGGCACTTCCCTCTCTGCAGTTTCTCTTGTACCGGAATTCGACAACTTCATGGTCATCCGCGGTGTATCCAAGTTCTTCGCCGCACCTGGACTTCGCTTTGGTTATGGTCTCACCAGTAATCAGGCATTTCTTCAGACACTTCTTACCCACCAGAATCCGTGGAGCCTGAACAGTATCGGGGCTTACGCCGGTGAACGGATGTTGAAAGATACCGATTATATTCAGAAAACCTGGTCTCTCATTGATTCTGAGCGCACCAGAATGTGCACAGAGCTTTCCGGACTGGATACCGTAAAGATTTACCCGGCTTATGCCAACTTTGTTCTTGTAAAGATCTTAAAAGAAGGACTCACTTCTTTCGATGTCTTTGAAAAAGCGATTCACCAGAATCTCATGATCCGGGACTGTTCTTCTTTCGAAAGCCTGAACGGAGAATATGTACGGTTCTGCATTATGAATCCAGAGGATAATGACCGGCTGCTGGATGTATTCCGTTCATTATAATCAATACAGAGAACCTGCCCCCGGCAGCTTCTTCCGAATGCATGGCAATACAAACACCTGTCTGCGGCCCGGTATCATTCCTGAAATAATCCAAGTTACAGACAGGTGTTTTTCATATTTTCCAATATTATTTTTTTAAGATCAATGCCATAAAGGTAAGTTCTTCATCACCGGTGTTCTTAATTCCATGTGCATCTCCGTCTTTACACAGGAACAGATCGCCAGGATTTGCCGGCTGTTTTTCGCCGTTATCGTCATAAGTTCCGTGTCCGGTCAGAATGAAGTAAGACTCCGTCTCACCATGATGATAATGGTATCCTACTTCACATCCCGGATCCAGATGAATCTTGGCATACATCTTACAGGCTTCTCCAACTTCTTCCGAAGTAACCATTGCTTCTCTTACAATATAACCGTCTCCGCCATTTACATGTTCCACTTTTACCAGTTCTCTTTCGCCTTCTCTTGTCATTTTTAAGTTCCTCCTTGATTCGTAAAACATTCTAAAACAACAATACAACCTGAAAGATACAAAGTCAATGGTAAACCCTTAATCTTAATTCACGATCCGGTAATATTCTTTCGCGGTTATACTGTAAACGATGATATAGAATACCGCAAACACCGCTATCGTAATGATTGTGCATACCGCAAACAACGATACATTCGTAAGATTTAATACTCCCAGAATTTTTGTCATTACTTTAAAGGCTACTGCAACATGGATCACTGCTACAACCAACGGCAGGAAGAATACGCTTAAGACCTGGCTTCTTATGGAACGCTTCACTTCTTTTTTACTCATGCCAACCTTCTGCATGATCTGGTAACGCTCCCTGTCATCATAGCCTTCCGATATCTGCTTATAATAAATGATCAGTACCGTTGCCATAATAAACATACTTCCCAGATAGATTCCAATAAAGAACAGTCCGCCGTACAATTCATAAAAAGAAGAACGGCTTAACATACGGCTTTCCATCGTTCCATCCGGAAACTTTTCATAAAATTCGTTCTGTATCTGTTCCAGTGTCTCTTTTTGTTTTCCGTCATCTCCCTTCAGGTTGAATTTATCTGCATAAGAAAATGACTCGATACGTTCAATCTGCTCTGCATTTGCAAATACAATGTATAATGTCTTATACATTTCTGCCGTGCTCTTCGGCTGGCTCGTCATCTCGGACAGTTCTTTTTTCACCTGATAGTTCTGTCCTGCAATGTTTATCTGTTTTTTTCCACATTTGCCGTTCGTGGTATAGGTCAGTATCTCCTGTTCCTTTAACGAAACATTCTGTTTTTCTATCCGGTTATACTCTTCCTGTGTGATCATCTCTACATAGTAAAAATGATTGTCCGGATAGTACTGCTCTACCTTTTCCAGATTATTTCCTTTCAAAACCGCATTCATACTGCCATATCTGTACCGGACTCTGTCTGTTATTTTTACCCCTGCTTTCTCACATTGTTCTTTTATCAGTCTCTGAAGAGTCTCTTCATTATTTGTATCGGCTTCATTGCAGACAATTGAAACATCTCTCGGAAAACGTGAGTCCAGAATATCTTCCATTCCCGCATACAAAGATACCGTTGTGGATACCATAACCAGCACCATCGTACTTAACACACAGATGTTCGCAAGTCCCGCTCCGTTTTGTTTCATACGATAGATCATGCCTGATACACTGGTAAAATGCTTTGGATTATAATAATAAGCTTTATTTTTCCGGAGTATTTTCAATACCACAATGCTTCCGGCAATAAAAAGTGCATAAGTTCCAATAATCACACAGACCACTGCAACAAAGAATTTCAAAAGTGCTTCTAACGGTGCCTCTGTTGTAAGTGCAATCCAGTAACCATTGCCAAGTGCCGCCACACCGACGATCACAAGCAGCCATCTGCTCTTCGGCTCTTTCTCCCCCTGATTGCCTCCGTGCAGAAGTTCCACCGGATTCACCAGCTGTATCTGTAAAATGTTATATAAATACGTCAGAAGAAAAATTCCTGCAAATAATATGACAGTCTGTACAATTGCAGTCCCATTAACCGAAAACTGCATATCTACGCTATTGTGCAGAATCTTAAGGAGCAGCAGATACATCAGTTTCCCAAATATTATTCCAAACACCAGACCGCCAAGAATACTGATTCCCGCCGTCAGGATCGTCTCAACTGCCATCATTCGTGCAATATGCCGCTTTCCCATTCCAAGAATATTGTATACTCCGATCTCTTTCTTTCGTCGTTTGATCAGGAAACTATTCGTATAGAACAGAAAAATCACTGCAAATACAATGATCACACCCGTTGCATACTGAAGACATATCTTCAATGTATTCTGGGTAATACCTTCCCCCTTGCTCAGTGCGTCAATGATATAGAACATCATGACGGTCAGAACACCTGTAAAGATATAGGGTACATAGGTCTTACGGTTATTCTTAAGATTGGTCACAGCAAGTTTTTCATAGATGAAATTATTCATCCTCCTCACCTCCTGTGGTAAGAATCTTCAGCGTATCTGAAATTCTTTCATACATTTCTTCGTTCGTAAGATTCCCCCTGTAAAGCTGATGGAATACTTTTCCGTCCTTGATAAAAAGCACCCTTTTCGCACTACTCGCCGCTTTCACACTATGTGTCACCATAACAATCGTCTGACCTTCCTGGTTAATCGTTGTAAAAAGATTCATCAGACTGTCTGCCGCTTTCGAATCCAGTGCTCCCGAAGGTTCATCGGCAAGAATCAGCTGTGGTTTCGTGATCAGCGCTCTTGCAATTGCAGCTCTTTGTTTCTGCCCACCGGACACCTCATATGGATATTTCTCCAGTAGTTTTTCAATTCCAAGTTTTTCTGCAATCGGTTTTAATCTCTTTTCCATCTCCGGATATTTCTTTCCGGATAATACCAGTGGCAGGAATATATTATCCTTTAATGAAAATGTATCTAACAGGTTAAAATCCTGAAATACAAAGCCGAGATTCTGACGTCTGAACGTTGCGATCTCTTTTTCTTTTAATTTTCCCAGATCCCTGTCTTTTAAATAAACCTTTCCTTCTGTCGGTTTATCAAGTGCCGCCAGAATATTCAGCAAAGTCGTCTTTCCCGATCCAGACTCTCCCATGATTGCAACATATTCCCCGCGTTCTACCGTAAAATTCACATCTCTTAAAGCCTCTACCTGATTGCTCCCAAAACGAGTCGTATATATCTTCTTCACATTTTTTACTTCCAGTAATGACATAAGTTTTTCTTCCTTTCTTTTTAAGATTTCTTCTTTACGGTATCTATTATAAAAAAAGAGGAAATATCCTGCCATCGAAGCATGTGACATTTCCCCTGTTTAATCTTACATTCCTGTAAGGTTTTCTCTTTTTATCTGATCGTTATTCCGGATTCCATTCTTTCCTTGTCAATTCCAGATATACACGGGTTCCTTTTCCCACCTCTGAATCAATCCATATCTTATGTCCCATCTTATCCATGATCTTTTTGCAAAGATACAGTCCAATCCCGGTAGACTTCTTATCTGCTCTTCCATTATATCCGGTAAACCCTTTTTCAAATACTCTAGGAAGATCTTCTGCCTGAATACCGATTCCATTATCCTCGATCACCAGACACTCCCGTCCTCTTTTTTCTTCCAGACAGATTCTAATCTCGCCGCCATTCTTTGTGTATTTCAAAGCATTAGACAGAATCTGTTCTGTCACAAACTCCAGCCATTTTTCATCTGTAAGAACTATTCGTTCCACCGGCCGGTAATCCAGACGGATCTTCTGAAGAATAAACATCTGAGAATATTTCCGGACAGATTGTTTCAGAATCTTATCTAAAGACACCTTCTCAAACTGCAGATCCCCAGACATATCTTCCATGCGGAGATACGTCAGCACCATCTCCACATACTGTTCCATTTTAAAAAGTTCCATCTTCATCTCTTTTAATTCCGGCAGTGCCGGGTTTTCATCTTCCACCGATTGCAGCAATATGTGCATCGCAGTGATAGGTGTCTTGATCTGATGCACCCACATACCATAATAATCACTTAAGTCCTGGCCTTTGATTCTTGCCTCTGATTTCAACTCCAGAATCTTTTCGTCAAAGATCCCCAGTAATTCCTGATAATCCAGTTCCAGAAGATTCCTGCACTCTGGAAGTTCTTTTGTGCACTCCTGCGTGCTCTTCTTAAACCGTTCCAGCAGAAGATGCTTCTTCCGGAAGCGATGATATTCCGTTATTACATAAAGGAGCAGCCACAATATCACCAGCAGCAGTGCATATTTCAACGCATCCATCCTGATATTATAAAGAAATGCTACAACAATAAATATTCCGACCGTTCCGGCATAAAGGCTGATCTCTCTTGTTTTATCTTTAAAAAATGCTATTAACAGTTTCATGCCTCCACCATATATCCTATTCCTTTTTTTGTGATGATCTTTCCGCCAAGGCCAATCTGTTCCATTTTTTTACGAAGTCTTGCCACATTGACCGTCAGTGTATTGTCATCAATAAATTCATTGCTGTCCCAGAGTCTCGTCATAATACTTTCACGGCTTACGATCTTCCCTGTATTTTCCAGAAGTATCTGCAGAATCTTGAATTCGTTCTTGCTCAGTTCCAGTTTCTGGTCCTGATACAGAACTGTCGCATCTGCCAGATTCAGGATCGCACCGTTCCACTCCATGACATCTGCCGTTCCACGAAATTCATAGGTTCTTCTTAACACGGCCTGCACCTTTGCCGTCACCACATTCAGGTCAAACGGTTTCTCGATGAATTCATCGCCGCCCATATTCATTGCCATCACAATATTCATATTATCATTCGCCGATGACAGGAAAATGATCGGCACCTTCGAGATCTTCCGGATCTCCTGACACCAGTGAAATCCATTAAAAAATGGAAGCACAATGTCCAATAACACAAGCTGCGGCTCAAATTCCACGAATTTTCCCATTACGTCTTTAAAATCCGTCATACATTCTGCCTGATAATTCCATTTTTCCAAATGGTTTTTCAGTCCGCCTGCTATTGTTTCATCATCTTCCACGATTAAAATCTTATACAATCTTTCTTCTCCCCATACTTCAAACTCTGTCCTTATCTGCGTAAGTTACCATCGTCATCTTTTCTAATGCGCGGTGACAAAAAGGACAAAAGTTTAACACTTTTGCCCTCTTATCGTAATACATTTGTCATGCAATTGTCAATTCCGGCTTTCTTAAGATTTCTTTCGAATTTCTGAAGAACTCCGGCTCCATTCCATATGCATTTCTTTCTATATTATTTCTACAAATGTTAGTGGAAATAATGTGCCCCGATCTTCATTCCGGCACCGCCTTGATCAAAATACAGACAGTTTCCAATCGGATTCGAGCCATTCAACGCATCTACAGCAGCCTGCAGAGCTGTCTGTGAATATCCCTTTGAACTTCTCACTCTGTTCAGCCATCCGGTCGCTGCCGGTCCGAACTGCCCGGACTGATAGATGACTTCTTCGATGGAATTCGGATAACTTCCACTCTTTACACGGTTCATGATCACCGCACCGACGGCAACCTGTCCTTCATACGGCTGGTTTCCTGCTTCGCAGTAGATGATGGATGCAAGCAGTTCCTGATTGGCTCTTACGTATGCTTCTCTTGCTTCGCGTTCTGCTTTTTCTTTTGCTTCCTGCTCTGCCTTTTCTCTTGCGAGGCGTTCTTCCTCTTCTTTTTTCGCTATATTGTCTGCAATTACCTGCTGGCTTGCATCCGTCATTTCCTGTGCAGATGCCACGATATTCTGTGATATCGCCTGTACAGCAGTGTGTGTATTCGTATTTTCCCCTTTTGTTTCTGTGATTGTTGTTACTTCCGGCTGTTCAGAGGCTGCCTGACTGGTAAAACCAGTTGCCATTACTGCGCATGCTGAATACAGCACGAACATCGATTTCAGTCTCTTCGCTTTTAACATAATATAAATACCCTCCTGATTTTGTTGCAATGATTTACATTTCTTTTAATAAAGTATATTCATTTTTTTCAACTTTATTACAAATATTACAAATTTGTTACAAGCAACGATTGGTATCATATCATGTATGTCTCGTTTTGTCAACTTTTTTATTTACTTTTTTAAAGTCTGCAGATTATGCTACTCTTTTTTCTTATTTTTAGCGTTCATTTTTCTCCGTTATTTCTCTGCTCCTTAAGCTTCTCTTTTACAATAGCTTACTACTGTTACAATTAAAAATACCGGGATACAGATTACTGCCGCAATCATGATAATATACGGTGTCCAGTAATATCCACTGCCGATTTTCACGCGTCAAAATTCTTCCTCCTGAGGGCGTCCCCTGTATATAGAACGTATTACATGATGTAAATAATCACATATTTTAATGTTTGGCAACAAAAAAGCAGCATACTGCAAAATAATCATGCTGTATGCCACTTTTTATTTATGTTTTTACAAACATTACAAATATTAATTATTCAAATTCTGTTACATAAAATTCATTTACGCAAAATCCGATTGTCCAAACTCTATTTGATCTTAGCAATGTCGATCAGTGTCAGTTTCTGGATATCTGTATTCTCAAGACTGGTGATCAGAGCTTTTGCTGTATCGATCGCTGTCAGTACATTGACACCTGTCTCGATCGCATTTCTACGGATCACGAATCCGTCTCTTGAGTGATCAGCTCCCTGCGGAGGTGTGTCGATAACCAGGTCGATCTTATGTCCGAGGATCAGATCCATAAGGTTCGGAGATTCCTGCTCAATCTTATTGACTGTCATCGCTTTCACGCCTGCATCTGTCAGGACCTTGGCAGTTCCTTCTGTAGCAAAGATCTTGTAACCGATCTTCTCGAATCTGCGTCCGATCTCTACTGCTTCTTCCTTATCTTCATCACGAACTGTCATAATCATGTTCTTGTGTTTTGGAAGTTTGACTCCGGCACCGATGAATGCTTTATAAAGAGCCTCATCAAATGTCTTGGCAATTCCCAGACACTCTCCGGTAGACTTCATCTCAGGTCCAAGGCTGATATCAGCACCGCGGATCTTCTCAAATGAGAATACCGGCATCTTGATTGCAAAATAATCTGCTTCCGGCTGTAATCCAGGTGTATAACCAAGTTCTTTGATCTTGTGTCCGATGATCACTTTTGTTGCAAGTGGTACGATCGGAATACCTGTTACCTTACTGATGTATGGAACAGTACGGCTGGAACGAGGGTTAACTTCGATTACATATACATCTTCTCCACATACGATGAACTGGATGTTAATCAGTCCGATTACATGTAAGGATTTTGCAAGTCTTCTTGTATATTCGGCAATCGTCTCTTTTGTCTTCTGAGAGATGCTCTGTGCAGGATATACAGAGATACTGTCTCCGGAATGGATTCCGGCACGCTCGATATGCTCCATGATACCTGGAATCAGGATATCTTCACCGTCGCATACGGCATCTACCTCAATCTCTTTACCCTGTAAATATTTATCAACCAGGATTGGATGATCCTGTGCGATACGGTTGATGATTCCGATGAACTCATCAATATCGTGATCATTGATCGCAATCTGCATTCCCTGTCCGCCAAGTACGTAAGAAGGTCTTACCAGTACCGGATAACCCAGTCTGTTTGCAACTTTCTTCGCTTCTTCTGCTGTAAATACAGTTCCACCTGTCGGTCTTGGGATCTCGCACTGCTCAAGAATCTCATCAAACAGCTCACGGTCTTCGGCTGCATCTACATTTTCAGCAGATGTTCCAAGGATTGGAACGCCCATCTTCATAAGAGATTCTGTCAGCTTGATCGCTGTCTGTCCACCGAACTGTACAACTGCTCCGTCCGGTTTTTCCAGATCTACGATACTTTCTACATCTTCCGGTGTCAGAGGCTCGAAATACAGCTTGTCAGCGATATCGAAGTCTGTACTTACTGTCTCAGGGTTGTTATTTACAATAATCGTCTCATATCCTTCTTTGGCAAATGCCCATGTACAATGTACAGAACAGAAGTCGAACTCGATACCCTGTCCGATACGGATCGGTCCGGAACCAAGTACCAGTACTTTCTTCTTGCCGGAAGTTTCAACTACTTCATTCTCACTTCCGAATACAGAGTAGTAATATGGTGTCTCTGCTGCGAACTCAGCCGCACAGGTATCAACCATCTTATAAGAAGCTGTGATGCCATTATCATGACGAAGGTCATGGATCTCACGCTCTGTCTTTCCTGTCAGTTCTGCGATCACATTATCCGGGAACTCTAAGCGTTTTGCTTCTTTTAATGTCTCTGCTGTTAATTCTTCTGTCTTTAATTTCTGTTCCATCTCTACGAGAATTGCGATCTTGTCAATGAACCAGTTGTCAATCTTTGTAATTCTGTGAATGTCTTCGTAGCTGATGCCCTGACGGATTGCTTCTGCGATCTTCCAGATACGACGGTCATCTACAACTTTCAGTTCTTCTAACAGTTCTTCTCCTTTTAAATAAGAGAAGTCATAAGACATAAGGCTGTCTACATGCTGTTCCAGAGAACGGATGGCTTTCATAAGTGCTCCCTCGAAGTTATCACAGATACTCATAACTTCTCCGGTCGCTTTCATCTGTGTTGTCAGTGTACGTTTTGCACTGATGAACTTATCAAATGGAAGTCTCGGGATCTTTACAACACAGTAGTCAAGCATAGGCTCAAAACTTGCGTATGTCTTCTTTGTTACTGCGTTCTTGATCTCGTCCAGTGTATATCCAAGAGCGATCTTTGCTGCAACCTTGGCAATCGGATATCCTGTTGCCTTAGATGCAAGTGCAGAAGAACGGCTTACACGAGGGTTAACCTCGATTACACAGTACTCAAATGAATCTGGATTCAGCGCATACTGTACGTTACATCCACCAGTGATATTTAACTCACTGATGATATTAAGAGCAGATGTACGGAGCATCTGGTACTCTTTATCGCTCAGTGTCTGAGAAGGTGCTACTACGATACTGTCTCCGGTATGTACACCTACAGGGTCCAGGTTTTCCATATTACATACGGTAATGCAGTTACCATTGCTGTCACGCATTACTTCGTACTCGATCTCTTTCCATCCTGCGATGCAACGTTCTACCAGAACTTCCCCAACACGTGAAAGACGAAGTCCATTTTCCAGGATCTCTACGAGTTCTGTTCTGTTATCCGCGATTCCGCCGCCGCTTCCACCAAGTGTGTAAGCCGGACGAAGTACAACCGGATATCCGATACTTTCAGCAAATTCGATACCAGCCTGTACATCCTTTACGACTTTAGAAGCTGCACAAGGCTCGCCGATTTTTTCCATTGTCATCTTGAATTCCAGACGGTCTTCGGCCTTTTTGATCGTCTCAGAAGTAGTACCGATCAGACGTACGTTGTTTCTTTCAAGGAATCCATTCTCATCCAGCTCCATAGCCAGATTCAGTGCTGCCTGTCCACCCAGTGTAGGAAGGACACTGTCTGGTTTTTCCTTTAAGATCAGCTGTTCTACCACCTCAACTGTCAGAGGCTCGATGTATACGCGGTCTGCGATATCTTTATCTGTCATGATCGTAGCCGGGTTAGAGTTCAAAAGGACTACTTCCAGACCTTCTTCTTTTAATGAACGGCAGGCCTGTGTACCTGCATAGTCAAACTCCGCTGCCTGTCCAATGATAATAGGGCCAGAGCCAATTACTAATACTTTCTTAATATCTTTAATTCTAGGCATTATTTTGCTCCTTTCATCATATCCATAAATCTATCAAACAGGTATCCGGAATCCTGTGGTCCAGGACAAGCCTCCGGGTGGAACTGAACTGTGAAAATATTCTTTCCTTCGTATGCAAGTCCTTCGTTGGTTCCGTCATTTACATTGATAAATGCTTCTTTTGCGATAGCCGGATCAATGGTTGTACCATCAACTGCATAACCATGGTTCTGTGAAGAAATGTATACTCTGTTGTTTGTCAGATCCTTCACCGGATGGTTACCGCCGCGGTGTCCATATTTCAACTTATAAGTCTTTGCACCATTTGCAAGTGCCATAAGCTGATGTCCGAGACAAATTGCAAAAATAGGAATATCAGTATTGTATAACTTCTTGATCTCTTCGATAATAGATACGCATGTTTCCGGATCTCCAGGTCCGTTAGACAACATAATGCCGTCCGGATTAGCAGCAATAATCTCTTCTGCTTTTGTTCCTGCCGGATAAACTGTAACTTCACAGCCGCGTTCATTTAAAGACTTGGCAATGTTCTTCTTTGCACCGAAGTCCATAAGAGCAACCTTCGGTCCATTGCCTTCTAAGACATATTTTTCATCACATGTTACTTTTGATACCACATCACCAACTGTATATGCTTTCAGTTTTGGGAGAATCTCATCTAAGTTGTAATTCTCGTTCGTGGTGATCATTCCGTTCATGGTTCCCTTTTCACGAAGAATCTTCGTAAGGGCACGTGTATCAATTCCTGCAATTCCTGGAATATCCTGTTCTTTCAGGAAATCCTGAAGTGTTCCTTCACAACGGAAGTTGCTTGGCATTCTGGAAAGTTCTCTTACGATATATCCATCCGGCCATGCCTTCCTTGACTCCATATCCGGTGTGATGCCATAATTTCCAATCAATGGATAGGTCATTACTACGGCCTGTCCCGCATAAGAAGGGTCGGTTAATACCTCCAGATAACCTGTCATTGAAGTATTAAACACTATCTCGCTAATCATGTCTTTTGTCGAACCGATACTGGTTCCGGTAAAGACAGTCCCGTCTTCTAATATAAGAAATGCTTTCATATATTCACCTTTTCCCTTCTGTGTTTCTTTTTCTTTTTTCATGAATCCATACTGCTGTACTTCAGGTACATTTTCTATATTTGGGCAAAAAAAATTCGTTGTTACAAAGAATTTTTCTTAAAAATACAGAATAAAAGGCAGTTTGTGCAAGCACAAAACCGCCTCGTTTTTCATACATCGGTACCAGACAATTTATGTCTTCACAAATTGTAAAAATTATACTACATAATCCGAGGATTTTCAACGGATATTTTTGTTTTTTTATGAATACTGCCAAAATATTACAATCTTGTGTAATCTCGGGTCATCGATGTACTGGTACTTCACCTGCGATAATCCATAGTAATCCGCCAGATTCTGCGCTGCTTTTGCAAGTTCTTTCTGGAAAATGTCATCGTGCGCCTGACTGTAGACGGATGTATCTGCGAATTTAAAAATTGTAGCACTTTTCTTCGCCCAGATAGCCTGGTTCATGGCTTCCAGTACCTTCTTGGCATCATACTTTGTGTAATACATTCCGTTTACCACGTAATAATTGCAATCCATCTTGCTGCACTCTGGCATCTGTGTATCCTTATCCAGAATATGTGTCTGAAATAACTGCGTATCATCACAACACATATAATCATAGCTGATATTTGCCTTATTACCAGAAGCCTCTGCATCTTGACCTGAATTTTGCTCTGCATCCCGGGATGTATCTTCTCCTTCTTCCTGTTGGAACACCGGATCTCCCCAAGTTGTGTCGACATAATAATAATCGCCGTTACATTTCACCAGATTCCACGCATGGTTTCCGCCTTCCGTCGTCTTTCCCGTCACATAAGTACAGAACACGCCAAGCCGTTCCAACAAATACTGCGTTGCTTTCGAATATCCAGCACATACAGATTTCTGATTGACAAATACGCTGTAGATGTTCTGATTATCCGGCGCGCTCTCATCATACTCTACTTCATCTACGATTTTTTCATATACATAGAGAATTTTGTGATAGTCATCTGCATCGGCATCCAGATCTGCCAGCCACTTCTCTGCCGCCTGCATAATCGCGGTCTGCATCTTCTGGCTTTCTTCTGCTGTGTAAAAATATTTCGGTTTCAGGACGGTATAACTTTCTTTTCCTTTATAAGTCGTAGCCGTTGCTGTCCCGTCACACCAGAAGATGTCCGGCTGATCCTTCATCAGCTTCTGAAAAATCTGATTTGTCTCATCTACATCCGCGTTATGTACATAAATTTCCTCCGTGTGGTTTCTGACACCTTCCAGAATTTCCTGAT
This sequence comes from Dorea sp. MB18-49, assembly GCF_023669465.1. NCBI lineage: Bacteria > Bacillati > Bacillota > Clostridia > Lachnospirales > Lachnospiraceae > Dorea > Dorea sp. MB18-49. The sequence continues at coordinate 30,624 of NZ_JAMOYX010000007.1, read as the reverse complement.
AGACCTGCCTTTGTTCAGTCGGCAACTGCTGATAATAATATTTCTCCGTGTTCTCTTCTTCCGTTATGGATACTTTCTGATAAGGAATATCTTGTTTTTTATTTGAACCAAATTGTTCAAGTTCCAGGTATCCGCCCCTTTCTGCTGCTGCGGTTCCAAGAAAGAGAATGCATGTCAGAATCAGGATGATTAATTTCTTTTTTCTTCTTTTTCTATATATCCGTAAACACCTTCTTTTCATGCTCTGTTCTACGCTCCTGTTTCTGTTATTTTTAAGATGTTCCATACTTTGTGTAACAATCTGTCTCTTTTATTCCCTGTATCTTCACATTTTTCTTATTTTTGCATACTCTGTCAGTAACAGAGTCTTAAAAGAGGTCCTATTTTATGAACGGAACGACTCCAACCACTCAGGATACTCCCGACAAAGGCCGTCTGCAGATTAATCTCGTATCTGACATCTCTGCCTATCCGATTCAGGGGGCTCAGATTTCCATCTTCTACACGGGTGTTCCAGAAGCTCAGTTAGAACAACTTACTACCGACAGTTCCGGGCAGACCGATACGATTGATCTTGCGGCACCACCGTTAGAATACAGCCTGAATCCAGAAAATGAAGTCCAGCCATATTCCGAATATACCATGCAGATCACCGCCGAAGGCTTCGAGTCGGTCAGTATTGCCGGTGCTGAAATTCTCGCCGATGTCACTGCCATTCAGAATGTCAGCATGAAACCAATCGACACTCCCGAAGACGAGGAAACCGTATTCGTCATTCCGGCTCATACATTATATGCCACCTATCCGCCTAAGATTCCCGAAGACGAGATCCAGCCGACCTTCGAATCCGGAGAGATTGTCTTAAGCCGCGTCGTGGTCCCGGAATACATCGTAGTTCATGATGGAAGTCCACGCGACTCCACTGCCAAAAACTATTATGTGAAGTATAAGGATTATATCAAAAATGTAGCTTCCAGTGAAATCTATGCGACCTGGCCGGAGGATACCATCCGGGCAAACGTACTGGCAATCATGTCTTTTACTCTGAACCGGGTATATACAGAATTTTACCGGAACCGCGGATATGATTTTACGATCACTTCTTCAACCGCATTTGATCACAAATGGATTCCGGAACGGAATATCTATGATACGATCTCTGTGATAGTGGATGAATTGTTTGCCGATTATCTTTCCAGACCGAATGTCAAGCAGCCGATACTGACGCAGTATTGTGACGGACGGCAGGTACAATGTCCGAATTGGATGACCTTTTTGCTATAACCTATAAAGTGGATTTTTACCTATTTATATGCTACATTTTAGCAAAAATCATCTAAACTGAATAGCCTCGATGCGTAACTCCTGTCCTACAGTTCCAAGCGTTGCTACTCCGTCTGCTTTTGTCCAATCTGTCCATCCGGAGCTCTGGATATGAACACGATATTCAAAGTCTCCTTCGAAGCATAAGCATTCAATACGTTTCTTTTCTCCAACAGTACCGATGATTGTGTCTTTGGTGATCGTACCGTAATCCACCCAGCCTTTACTCTGGATGTGAGCTTTTGCTTTAATCGTTTTTCCGTATGGATTAATCCGGAGTGCTTCCAAGCGTAATGCGTGGCCGGTGATACCAATCACATTCTCTGCGGCTTTTGGTGACAGCCATCCTTTGCTCTGTACGTGCGGTTCGACGGAGAACATGGATTTCTTAATCTCCAGTGCTTCCATCTGCAGACCTTTTCCGATCGTACCTGCCCATTCTCCGTTATTGGCCCATTCTGACCAGCCAATGCTCTTCTGGTGGACTCTGTACAGGTAGAAAGATTCCTTTCCTGTGATCCGGATTGCTTCCAGTCTTCTGTTCTGTCCGGTGGTTCCGATCAGTGTGTCTTTGGTGATGTTCTTGTATTCTTTGTTTCCGATTCCTTTCATATGGACAACAACATCTGTTTCTCCGACCGGCTGGATGTGCAGTGCTTCGATCCGGCGATTCTGGTTTGTTGAGCCGACCATTAATCCGTCAGACTGCCAAGCTCCCCAGCCAGCACTTCTCATGTGTGCCTGGTATGAAATTGTACCGAACTTATCAATCTTGTTCTGGAATACTCCACCAGCCTTGATCTCTCCGTCGATTGGTTCTGCTTTCTTCTTAACTGGTGCTACCGGTGCTGCTGGTGCAATACCGAAGGACTTAAGGATTCCTCTTGCCAGATCATCAATTTTCTCATTGAATTTCGTAAGATCTGTTTTGTTTGTAATGAATCCATTTTCCAGAAGTCTGTAGCTGTAACCTTTCGCAGCTGCGCGATTGACGTTGGCAAGATGCGCTCTGCCTACAACCTTGTTGGCTCTTCCAGGGAAGAATGTTCCGATGAAGTTGGCGAGTGCTGTATCATACTGATCCGGATTATATCCTTCTTTAATGATTACGTGCCCACCTTTTGCCATCGATACTCCGCTGTCCATATGCAGTTCCAGAATCTGATAGCTTTTTGGAATATTGAGTGAGTTAATACCTTTATCGGCATACCAGTTCCGGCTTGTATCTCCAAGAGTAACATTACTTCCTCCGTATGCTACAATTCGTCTTGCGAGTGCACGGACTCTCTCTGCTTCGGTGTAACCGTATCCAACAGCTCCACTGTCACCAGCCCCGTGACCGGCTATTAAAAATAAATGTGCCATAATTGCTCCTTTCTGTGCGACGTCGCACACAATATATAATATGTTAGAGGACGATTATTCGCCCTCTGAATCCTCTTCCGTGTCTTTGTCCCTTAACTGTATTAATACATCTCTTAGCTTGTCCGGAATCGGTACAAACACCGCCGCGTTTTCCAATAAACTCAATGCCTCATTGCAAATATAGAACATGATTACAACTTCTCTTAACGGGATTGTATTCCCGATTAATTCTTGGATGGAAAAAGACACGGCAATTACAATAAACATTACAATCTTTTTCAGCAATCCCTTGAACCCAGTTTCCGATGACAGCTTTTTTGTATAAATACCTTTGATTACTCCCGTTATGTAATCTACCACTGCCAGGAACACGATCGTCTTTAAAAGCACGTCCCATCCACCAAGCCAGTATGACAGGACGCCTCCGATCAGACCGAACACTACACTGATCCAATTAAAAATTTTATCCATTTTCTTCATATACCTCACTCTTTCTTAATTTTTTTCATAAAAATAAGACCTTTCGGTCTTGCTCTGATTTCCATGTATTCACCTCCTTGCATAGAAAAAGAGAGGTGTTAACCTCTCTCATTATGATTCTTCTTATTATTGCCATCATATAATTCATATAATTTTTTCAAATCTTCACATTGCTTATTTTTCTTATATGTCCTTCCAGTCGCTTCGATTTTAATTCTATTCCATTCAAATTTCAGATACACTCGAACATGTCTCAAGAGTTTTTCTTCCCATATACTCCTATTTATCAAATATTTTTCCAATTCTTGGCGAAACTCTTTTTCGTAACATTCTTTTTCATAATATCGTAAATACGAAGCACGCAGTCCTTGGTAATAAAAGACTAGCTTTTCTACGCACCTATCAATATTCCTATCAATTTCATCTGAAAAATTTAAATGCATATGTATTAAAAATCTCAATTTTTCTATTTCACTTATATGCTTTCTATATGTATCTGAATCTTTCATCCCCTTGTCTACATTATCAATCGTTGTTGTACTAATCAAATCTGATATATATTCTCTGAATTTGTATAACCACTCAACTCTATTTTGGGTAACAGCATTGACATAATGTACTGCTTTGTTGTTTCTAACAGAAAAATAAAGCGAAATACTGCTGATTAAAAAAGTAAGTAATATTCCGATTGAAGTTAAAGCATCTTTATTTTCGCTAAAGAACTGTAACATTTTATTCATTATTACTACACTCTCCTTCCACTGTCATTATACAGCAGAAGGAGAAGTTTTCCAAGAAAGATTCATTTTCAACCGATTATCTTGCGTATAATCTTGTGATACCTCCGTTGTTGTAGATTTTAATCTTGTTGCTACTCAAATATGAGATCCCACCATTGTATGCACTAGAATAATATGCTTGATGTGAACCGGACCCGTGATCTACAACAGAACGACTTGTTAATACCTGTGCCGGTACGATCGTGCTTGCAAGTTCTCGGTAATAATTTCCATTTGTACTGCTTGCAAGTCCGCACGTGATCATGAACTCTGAATACTGCGATACATCGACTGTAATTGTGGAGTTTCCTGCTGAGGTCTGGTTCTTTAGTAATGTCCACTCTCTGTTCGCCTTGTTATCCACCTTTGTAAATAAAGCAGTCATACTCTCGCCGTTCACATACGTATCTGTATCATTAACTACTACTGATGGTACTGATGCCGATCCGCCCTCATGTGATGCCTTCGTTGAAATTCTCGTAGATGAATTTCTAAGATATGTTTCTGCTCCATCTACACCTATTTCCAGATCACCTATAAATACTTTTGCACAATCGACACCCTCTCCTAATCGAATCTCGTCACCTTTGAAGGATGCAAGTTCTTCAGTCCCCTTCCTAACTTGTACACTGGTTCCATCTATAAACACATTGAATCCAGCAGCATTACCGATCGTAGCTGTTGGCGCATATACTGGTTCGGATGCCACTCTCCAGTTTATACCGTCATATGTGAAGGTTACGGTTGCTCCGTCGGTCCAATATACATCCCGGACACCTTGGATATACATTGCTTTTGTACCTGTACCAGCAATATTAAGTGTTGGACTGGATGCGGTATTTGCATAAGTAAATTTAACAGCTACTGTTGCTCCGGCTTTGAGAGATAATGTTCCAGCCGCCAAACTTGCAACTTTCGCTACAGTTCCGGCTGCGGTATCGCATGTCGCATAGAGCATTTGTCCGTCTTTACCTGCATCCCCTGTCTGCCCTTGAGGACCAGTTGGTCCCTGTGGTCCTTGAGGTCCTGTATCACCTTTTGCTCCCTGTGGTCCTTGAGGTCCTGTTGCTCCGGTGGCACCTGTCTCTCCTGTTGGACCGGGAATGCCCTGCTCACCTTTTATCTTTACCCATGTGTACTGCGTCGGATCGGAAAGATCAGCTTCTTTCGCAAGCCGGTTCGTAGCGATTCCGAGATAGTCTTTTCCATATGATTCAATCGATATTCCAGTCCCTTTTTCATCATCTGCATAAGCAGTCCAGGTGTAGAAATTACGATTCTTCGCCAAGCCTTGGAATTGTTCTGCCAACTCCATAACTTTTGCATCAATACCGCTTCCCTGTCTTACATAATCCCCTAGCTCTGCTTCTTTTGTATCGTTCGATTCTGACATCTCTAATTTCAACATTCTTGCAGTAAGATATATATTATCGTCATCATCAACAATGGATACCGTGTCACCTACCTTCACCCCATCTGGAAGATATAACAACTCTACCTCATAGGTAACAGCTTCATCACAGATCTTCTTAAGACTGGATACGGCTCGATTGCACAATTCAGATTTCGATGTCGTATCGTATGTAAAGGATTTTACGATATGTCCAACATCATTCTTATTCTTTTCTGTCTTAATCTGATACCGGCTCCACTTTTCCAGTGCTTTCCGGGATTTCACATAGGATCCTTCTACATAAAAATCTCCATCATCGTACTTATAACCATTTAATGTAATCGGATTTTCTGATCCTTCCGGTGTTCCGCCGGTACAGCGGTATGCTGTTGCAAGATCTGCGATGGAACTCTTGATTCGAAATCCGCTAACCTCTTTGCCAACAGTCAAAGTAACACCCGAATCATTCCCCCTATTCCTGTACACATTTATGTATTTTCCAGTCACAGCCATATTCTCGACTTTGAAGCTGAATTCAATCTCAGCATTATCAAACTGTGTAGCTACGCTCAATAGCCTTTCCGTAGCTGTAGTTTCACCGTCCCAGGATAACTTTCTTGTAAGATTGCTTACTTCGTTGATCCCGATTTCGAATCCGGAATCATATGCAAATTTATTAATGTAATAGGCAATGTTATAAGCTTTATCTGCAGCATATTTTCCGACCACTTCATTTAACAGATCCAGTCCCGCATCTTCAGCATAGATGGATGCATCCTTTTGAATCGGATCTATCGTCGAATCAATAATCGTATATACTTCCACTTCACTGCTGTCCGAACTCTGCTTTAAGATGAAATTTCCGACTGCAGCAAGCTTCTTCACATCAACTTCCTGTTCTTCGCCCTCATCCGGATTTACAAAATTGTAATCCAAATTGCATTCAAAGATTGCCACACCTTCGGATATTTCTTCTGTCTTTTTATCATTTGTAATCATTAGTCCCTTTGGCAGTCCGGTAGATGCTGATCCAAGAATGTTCATTGCCCTGTCAGCAAAATATATGATCACAAGAACACCTCCCTGTACTTCATTTTAAACATCGGTTTCTTCGCCCAGCTGGAGCACAAGCATTGAACCTGATTAACTCCCGGCTTCAAGCAAAATGTTTCCCAGTCATTTCCAAGAGCTCCCAGATCCGGCTTTGGCAGACCATTCATCCGAATTGATCCATCTGAACAATTTGCAATCAAACTGCAGTCCTGCGCAAATTTATTCGGTACATCTCTCCATTTTTTTACATGTAACTTCTGAAAATAAAAAGCATTGATCCCGTTGTATGTAAGATACTTATTCCCTGATCTTGTTCCTCTCTGCTTAATCGCAATCTGAATCTTGGCACATTTCATATCCGCTATTTCCGGAATATTGAAGCTCGGATAACTGCCATTATAGAAAAATGTAAGTTTACTGCCTTCTTTTCTAAGATCACAATGTCCCCAGTTCCAGTACCACGGATTTTGCTTCCGCAGATGACTTGTCATATAAGTGTACGTTTTCAGCACACGTCCCGCCTGCTGATCGGTACTCTTCTTGTTCGGATTGTAGCAGACTAGATCATAACGTCCTGTATTTCCGCTCATATCCGATTTATACCAGTTCACACCGGCAATAAGCTTATCGTCCGCTGTCAGATAGTTAATACACATTTCTCCGGTCTGTCCCATCAATCCGGCATAAAACAGGATATGGAAATAAGAATAAAAGTTCTGACACCCTTCCTGATCACCGGTTGAGTCCGCCGGAAGAATGATGGTTCTGAGTCCACCGTTTGCGCGGCCAACCTGTTGCCCTGCAGACTTCAAAGAGAGGAACTTGGTATTAAACCATGTTGATGTTCCGAGGGATCCTTTTGCTCCGTAGAAAGGATGCATAAAATCCGTTCCAGATGTATCATCCGGTGCATTGAAAAAGTCCTGAAGCGTAGCCAATGTCTCATTTTCTTTGTACGTCTCCCCATCTTCCTCTTCGATGTTTCCGAACTGTAAAATATGTTTATCCTGATCAACGAATCCGACAAATCCATTCTCTCCATTTTCCATCACTGCTTCGAACGTTGGATGTGCTTTATACGTTCCTTTATAATCAACAACAAATGTTGTCCCGTCATCTGCAGTTGGCGCAACCTCGTACTCTTCTACGGAATATTTAAATGGATCTGAGCAATAGAACTCAATTTCTGCAGTTACCGCATTTCTGCCATGCGGCACATCGCCGGCATTTACCTTTGTTCCGACATAATACTTATCCGGTTCATCCAGGAAGATCAGCTTCGCTTCTGCCACATCCAACAGTGAATTCAATTTGTTGTAAGCATTCCGGAATTCCGCATTGCTCTTAGCGATCAGCTGATACCCCACAGTGATGGTTCTTGGCTTATATCGTTTTCTCCGATATCTGGATCCGTCCATGATCTCTGTAGATAGATCTGTTATTTCCGTCTCAATTAATTCCCGGCCGGACACATACAGTGTCCGATATCCGGGGATTACATTTTCAAAATAGACTCCGTTAAAATTGAGAGCTTCGGAGGGCAGTATCTGCTCTTCCTGTCTCTCTGTAGTGTCTACAAATTTATACATATCTGCCCTCCTTATCTCATGCCTTTCTTTCGAAGATCTCTTTTCTGCTGCTGTTCAATTTCTTCTTTGGTGTATTTCGCCGTTGCCTTTGCCACCTGCCGGCCATCTACTTCGACAGGGATGTAAATGGTATAAGTTTCATTTCTGGTGTATTCATAATCATCATTCAAATCATCGATACTTGTTCGAATATTCATGCCAATATCCGGTATTGTTGCCAACTCTGGTATTTGAACCAGCTGTGCTGCAGCTTTTCTTGCGAGTTTAACTTTTCCTAATATTGCATTAACCCATCCAATGCCAAAATAACTACCTAATTTTTCAGACACCCTTGACGGACTGTGAATCTGCGCCTTCGCCCTAATTGCCGCCTCTGCTGCAGCTGCCAACTGCGCTGCGACAGATCTTACACGTCCGACCTGACTCGCCATACCATTTGCAAGACCAGCGCCTATATACACACCACAGCTGTATGAACCGGATCCGGCTGATCGCATTGCCACTACCGTGGATGCAGACATGGATCTTGCTGTGGATACTGCCCGGTTCATTCCATTGCGGACTCCGTTATTGAAGTTGTTTCCAACAGCATTCCCGGAGCTCCTTGCTTTTCCTTCTGCGTTTGAAAATTGTCTTACCAATGTATTAACTGCCGACTTTGCTCTACTTCCCAACGCATCCAATCCGGAATTTACCACATTTACACTGGCTCGCATACTCGTGAGCGAGCTTTGGGCGCTTTTGGCATTACCGGCTATGGATTTCATGCTTGAATTGACAGACTTTAATGCTACCACCATTGCAAGGGTGCCAACTGCGCCACCTGCCATAGCTACTCCAAACGCAACCACTACAACAGCCGATGTTCCCATTCCGGCCGCAAGACCTAATGATAATGCTGTTAAGGCTGTCAGTGCTCCTACTGTTGCTAAAGCTCCGGATGATACGGCAGGGAATGCAGCTCCCATCAACAGAAGTCCGGCACCAGCTACTGTAAGACCGGCACCAAGGGCCAGTGTGCCTGCTGCCAGAAGCAACACACCCGCTGCCGCTATCAGGACAGCTGCGCCAACTAATACAAGTCCTGCACCTACCACTACAAGTCCGGCACCAAGAACAATGCATCCTGCTCCGGCTACTGCAGCCCCAGCGCCAAATACGATCATGCCTGCTCCGAGAGTTGCGATGCAAGCCGCTCCCTGAATTCCATATTGCACAATGGTCGGAAGCACACCTGCTACTATGGCAAGCCCAACACTTGCCAGCAGTGCTCCGGTTGAAACCAGTAATATAGCTACACCAAAGGCAACGAGACCTACTGCTCCGGCTGTCAATGCCGGTCCTAGTGCTGCTGCGCCAAGGGCAAGTCCGGCAATTGCCGCAACCATACCAACCATACAGCCTATAGCAAGCGGTCCCGCATTCGCCAGATTAACAGCCGCCAGTGATAATACAGCAATCCCCGCTGCCGCAATCAGGACAGCTGCACCAAAGGCAATGAATCCGGTTGCTCCGGCCGTCATAGCCGGCGCCACATTTTTGGCAACAACCATTAAGCCTGCCACCGCTCCTGTCATGCCGATCAGTACTCCTGCTGCCAGTGGTCCGGCTTGTGCGATTTGCACGGCCGAATATGCCAAAAGGGAAAATCCGGCCGCTATCAATGCTACTCCTGCGCCAATTGCTACAAATGCTTTTGCTGATTCTACGATAGTCCCTGACGATTCTTTGCTTGCAGTGCCTACCGCTTTTTCACCCGCTGCTACACCAAATAGCTTACCTGCCAGTGTCGCTATTCCTTTTCCTGTCATGCTTACAATTGCGCCCGCAAAAGTTTTGACACCAGGGGCAACTGCACTGACTATTTTAAAGCCTTTAAAAGCAACATATAATTTCGGTAACAGTGTAATCGCTTTTGCCACTTCTTTATCATGATCTTTTAGAAAATCCGCAAATGTAGTCAATGCACCTGTTGCTGTTCCCATGCTTTCAGAGAAATTATCCACACTTTCCTTTTTTCCAAATGCTCCGGTAAGTTCCTGTACTTCGTCAATAATCGCACCCGCTGCCTCTCCAAAGGCTGTCCCTACCTCTTTTGCATCTGTTTTCAACACGTTCCAGTATGGAGATATAAGTTCGATTGCTTTTGGAATTCCAACGGACAATTTGTCAAATCCCGCCTCCACCTTACCGGTCATCCCATTGATTGCATCAATCACTTTAGGCTTTGCGAATGTATCATAAAGCTTCATCATTCCGCTTACTGCAGATGCCTCCAAGTTACCCATAGCGCCTTCAAATGTTGTTACGGATGTGGCTGCTTCTTTTGCCATGTCGGTCATGCCAATGTTATTGATAGCCTGTCCGAGCATGTCTGCGGTAATTGCACCCTTTTCCATTGCTCCTTTGAAGTCGTTCCCTAATGTTGGATTCAGCTTAATCAGCTCTTTCCGTAAGCCTCCAGCAAGCTGCGGACTGGCATTAATGATCTGGTTCCAATCCTGAGCATGTAAAGCTCCTGCTGCCATTGCCTGTGAAAACGCAAGTGCTACCGAGGAATATTCCTTTGCACCTCCACCAAATACAGCAACTGCATTACCGACTGCTTCCGTCAACTTGTCTGCGTCTTTGATTCCATTTGCCAAAAGTGAGCCGAATGTACTCATAACATCCTGCAGGGAGAATACTGTTTTATCCGCATATGTTTTTAATGTACCTGTTGCTCCGGCTATTCTTTGTATTTCCGCTTCGGAATACCCGGAAAATCTCATAGCTGCCTGCAACTTATACATGGAATCCGATGTTTCTATCGTCTCTTTCGACAAATCACTGACTGAATTTGTCACCAGCGACATCGCCTTTCCACCGATTGCAGCCATTGCACCAAATCCAAGACCACCGGTGAGAGTGGTTTTCAGATTATTTGCATATCCCTGGCATGATTTCATAATGGATGAAAAGTTTTTGTCCTGCGCTGATAATATTGCTTTTACACTATACGACTCTGCCATCCTCTCACTCCTCTCTATCCAGCAGTTTGGTTATTCCAGCAAATCTGGATGGTTTCCTTCGATTCTTCATTTTTTTCAGTTCTTTATCGAAATCAAAGAACTGCCGGAATCTCTTGTAAACTGGTTTGGTCTTACCTTTACCGGCTTTCTTTTCTGCCTTTACCGCAAAATTCAAAAATGCCTGACGATGTTCATGTAAACTCTCGTCAAGCATCCGAAGCTCTAAAGCCTCCATCATAAGTTCATATTCTGCCAATGTCAGCTGATCCACCTGTTTAAATGACGTGAAGCCAAAATACCGGAAGCAATTCCTTGCTACGGTTGTATATAGGTCTTCCTCTTCTACTGCTCCTGAGTCTTCTTCTTCGCCATCTGTTCCTCGTACTCTTTCAAGATCTCTTTCACTGCTTTCTTGGTAGCATTTGTTTTCGATAAAAAATCTTTTGTTTTCTCCATGAGCTCATCGATGTCTACCTCTTCCGAATCAATGTAAGAATCTAACATTGCCTTTGTTACTCTTGGATTCTCTCCCTTATTTGCCAAATCTAACAGATCTACCAGCGCGTTCGGTTCCTGATCAACCACAACACTAGCGATCAGATACCTTGCTCCTATTTCTTTTGTGGTTCCCGGCATTCCCTGAACCGGAACTACGGTAAGCTTATTTGCTTCTCTTAAGAATCCCATTCCGAATTTAAACTGATATACTGTTCCATTGATTGTAAGTTCCATCATATTGTTTTATCTCCCTTCTGTGCGATGTCGCACATCAAAAAGAGGACGAATCTTCTCGTCCTCTTAAGCTCCTGTCTTCTGAGTGTCTGCAAATACATATGCTGCTACTTCCTGCTGTTCTGCAGTAACCGTTGCATAGCCATCTACGCCTTTTCCTTCCAGCCCAAATGTCAACGATAACTCAACATTATCCTCTGCATTGGATGTCTTATCAATTTCCGTAAGATATCCCTGGAAGTATTTTGCCTTAAATTTATCAGTCGAGCTCGCCTGCGGCTCTGCTAAGTTTACTTCCCAGATCTCCATCTTTTCGTCATCATCGAGTGCTGCTTCCAGCTCATCGATGAACTTATCTCCTTTTTTTAAAAGGCTTGATGCTGTGATTTCTCCTTCTGCTGCTCCCGGTGTACGTACTGTGCCGTCTTTTGTCACTGTCGAATCAGCGTCCTTCGACTTTGTACGTTCATTTTCTGTCGTAAATGCAAGTGCTGTTGCATCATGATCTTTCTCTGTACTCAGGATACGGTACAGATATACGATCTTTTTTCCTGCTACTGCTTCTGCAAATAACTGCAGTCCAAATAACTTTCCGTTCTTCACTATTGTCATCTCCTAACTAAATTTAAATGCCACTTCTAGGATTCCCATAAGAAGCGGCTGTTTCGTTGTATTATCCGGCAGGATTCTCTGTGTCGGTCTCTGCATATTCCAGGCATAGTGCGCTGTATGTTCGATAGACCTGCAGATGTTTTTGATATCTGCTAAGATACCGGATACCGTTCCTCTCTGCCGTATATTATCATGCCAGACTTTCAACGTCAGATTAGTCTCGCCGATAATCTCATTCTTTGTAGCCCGATCACTCTCGGAGCAATCCGCCAGGTAAACAAAAGGATACGGCGTGTCCTCCGGCGGTAAGACCGTGTCATACACACCAACTCCTGTATCCTCATATTTTTCTTTCAATGCCATCAAAACGGTGCTGAACAATTCCTGCTGTGGATCCATCTTATCACCTCACAAGTTCCTTCATATCCGCCTTGAATTTTTCCTTCTGTTCTTCAAATGCCGGACGTATATGTGGCTTCCCTTTCATGAATCTCGTTCCATATTCCTGATAACCTGCATATTCCGCTGTTGATTCAACCTCTGCAGTCATGCCGCCATCTGTAATTTCCAATCCGATGCTACGCTTTAATGTTCCACCCACATATCCAGGTATCCCTGTACTTTGTGGAGTTCCTACCGGTGCATTCTTCTGTGCTTTTTTCTGCAACTGCGCACCGTTTTTTTTCACAGTTGCTTTTACTTTCGATAAATCCATATTCTTAGTCAGTTTAGCCTCCAACTTTTCAAAGCCTATCAGCTTTACTCCCATCACATCACCTCCGATACAACATATACCTGCTTCGTCCGAAGCTTCCTGCTGAAATCTACACCATATGTTTTATTCCCTACGCGAATCCTGTCAAATGGCCGGTCGTAATGATTCTGCAGGTGAATGGTAAGGCTGCCTTCCTTAATTCCGGAATAGACAAGCATCATCGTATTCGTACCGGTATCCATGACTGAGGCAGACTTCATATCTTCCGATATCGCATCTTCTCCATAATTACCGGTAGCCGGATCATACTCTCCAGGGGTGAGTTTCTGGAAGTATATTGGTGTGTCATATCTCATAGGAATCTCACCTTACCTTTCTTTGATTCTTTCTGATCATCCAGATATGCCCGGATATCATCCATGTATCCCGCAAAATCATTTTCTGACCAAGAAAGGCTTTCTCCCTCAACACTGTGAGAGGAAAGTCCTTCCGAACCGATTCTGTTGAACCGTATGATTGACACATCCAGAATGATATAATTCATCTCTTCCGGAGGCTCTAACCCCCCAAGAAGGAAACGCAGCCTTTGTTTGGTAGCCTTTAAAATTAACAGCAATTTATTTTCTAATTCCTCGTCAATTTCTTCCGGCAGTCCCAACAAGGCTTTCAGATCTTCAATCATACGCTCCTCCTATTCTGCCGGCTCTTTATTTTTGGGTACTTTATTCTCAGGTTTCTTCTTCCCGGCTTTTGATGTTTTTTCTGCAATATCTGCACCGGCTGTATTGTCTGGATCTTCTTCTACCAGTTCGATCAGCGGAGTGTGCTGTTTGTTGTTATTGCCGGCCAGCTCCTCGATTCTTTCTTTGCTGACATCTACTCCTTCACGAGGGAAGATATCTCCCTCGTTATAGGAATGATCGTTATCATGGAGATCAATAAAATGTTTGATTACCTTATACATACTTCCTTACCTCCTATGCTCCTGGATTGACAGTTACAGCTACATCACCAGAACGAACAGCTTTGTAGTTCTGATCACATTCAACCAGTGTGATATGGTGCCCTGCTGTCGAAGCAATCTCTGATTCACCATCCCACTTAGACCAGTTCTTAACGTCCACGCCGTAAGTTACTGAAGTTGCGGTTGCAGCATCTTTGTATTTCCAGCAGTTTCTTGGTGACAGCAGCTGCTCTTTCACTGTCAGCTTTGTATCCCCTGCTTCTGATCCAGCCTCTGACGTTACGCTTAATGTTCCTAAGGTCTGTGTATCAGATTCGCCTACAGAAATGTATGCGATTGCATCTAAATATTCACAGAACAGACGTAAGCCCATGATTGCGTAGTTATCGGAAATCATACGGCTGTATGTTCCTTCTGAGTGGAATCCGATAAATCCTGTCTCTGAATCTGTTGTGAATCCAAGTCCAGCTTTAGCAAACTCTGAATCTCCCGGATCAACATAATATGCAATCATGTTGTTGAGCGGTGTTGCAATTACGACGTTCTGTGGAATCTCAGAAGTAACAAATACCACATCCGCTCCAAGGAAATTTGTCAGATACTTAAATCCGAATGCAGTCTGCAGTGTAATATCTGCTGCACCGAGATACTTGTACACATCCAGTGTGTTTACCCAAACAGCTACTCCGGTTGCCGTTCTCTTCATCTTCTGGAATTTAGCTACAACCATTCCGATTGCCATCGCAACAGCCATCTGCCAAGTTGTTTCATGTCCTGTAAGAGATCCGGCTTTTAACTGTGCGTAGAATTTATCAGTCACTACATTCTGCAGATCGGACTTGAACTCATCATCCGTATCCTGTACTGCCGCCTCATAACCTTTTTCCGAAATGGCTTCAATCGATACGCCTTTACGATATTTTTCAATCTTGATCGTATCAAAAGGCTTTTCTTCTACTGTGTATCTGGACATCGGGATTTCTTCGCCTTCTCCAACATCCCCTGACTGCAGTTCACCTTTTACCGTTTTGGTCTTTAATACCGAATTGTTTTCCTTTCTGATCATTCTGGTAATTCCCAGAATATCTAACAGTGCCTTCAGGTTCTTACCAAAGGATGTGACAAAGTCAATCTCTCTGGCTTTTACCTCGATCTGCACTTCTCCTGTCAGGTTATTCGGTGCTGCAAATACCTGCAGACCTAATCTTCTAATATCATGCATGTTTCATACTTCCTTTCTTACTGAAATAATGTGATGTTCTCAGCAATCAGCTTCTGTCTTTCTGACGGATTCTTCACTGCTAAGATCTGATCCTTTGTCATCGATGGTTTATCTCCACCACTGCCTGCTTTTGGAGGTTTCCCTTTTAAAGCATCTTTCACTGCATTCTGTACCGCTTCCTTGTACATAGTTGCAAAAGCTTCCACTGCTGCCTTAGTTCCATCTGCATCTTCTGCTACAAGATTCATAACCAGCTCATCCGGAATAGTAATGTTCTCGCCTGCCAGCATCTTACGGGCTTCTTTCGCCATATCTGACCGGGCATTCTGACGTTTCATCTCTTCCAGTGCATCCTCCGCTTTCTTCGCCCTGTAGTTTGCTTTTTCCTCATTGGTCATCTGTGCGAGCTTTTCCGCTTCCGATACCTTATCGTCCGTCAGTGTCTTCCATTTGGTCTGTGCATTTGTCACAGCCGTATTGACTGCCTTCTGGACACGCCGATCGAACTCTGACTGATTTCCTTCCAGTGCCAAAAACTCATCAAATGACATTGTTGTGTTGCTGTTATTTCCAGGATCTCCTCCAGTTCCAGCACCGTCTCCTTCTCCGGATCCACCGCCGTCTCCTCTAGGCTCTGTAAATAACTGCAGGTTACTCATTGGAATTCTCCAGTGATTATTCATGTGTTTCATCTTATCTATCCTTTCCGCCCCGCCCCATTCATTTAAGCCCAGGTCGTTGCATCTTGAATGTGTAGTTTAACGACATCCCGGTCACATTAAGTTACATGATCCGGACATACTCCGGAAACTCCTCGGCAATCATACAGATGCCAATGAAAAAGGAATCCACCAGAGTTTTCGACTTCTCTGATAGATCCCCATACTTTATATCCACCCTCCCGGGAGATATCTCATATTCAATTTTATCGTCTGTCAGATCCTTTATGGACTTGATCAGTGTCAGTGCAAGTGCTGTTACACCGGCACAGACGATATCTGATCCGGAAACAGCATAATTTGCATGTCCGGATATCTTTATTTCATCCTTGCGGACAGTTACTTCAATCAAGACATCCCACCTCCTGAAATGTGGCAAAGATTTTCGATGATTGAATTGCTAACCAATCCACCATTTCTTCATTTTGCGCCCAAGCGGATATCATATTCGAGTTTGCAGATAAGCCGCTCTCTTCCAAATATGCATGTATAATTTCATGTCTCAGCACACGGTTCATATGTCGTTTTCTTCCTTCATCCGTAAAATCTTTATCCTTGTTTTTTAAAATATAAATTTCTCTATTACATCGATTAAACAAACCATCTGCATATTCTCCCACGCCTTTCAATCGCTCCGGATACTCGTCTACAAAACGAATATCGTAACATGTCCCCATAATACTAACATTCATATCTTGCAATCCTGTCACCTCCTTGTGCTAAAATGAGTATAAAAATACCACCAATCATTATGATCAGTGGCTTTTCTAAATAAACGGTATCATATCTTTTACATCTTTCAATGTTTTCTTGGCTTTCTCAATCAATGAATTTTCAAATAAATACTCTATTCCCTTTGGAGTGATAATAGCTTCTTGCAAATCACCAAAAATTACTCCTTCTTTTGTATGATTAACCCTAATCCCTTTAATATACTCTTCGTTAATCAAGCTTAAAAGAATGTATATCCAATAATTTTCCGGGATATTGTACGTCGATGCAACTAAATACTCAGCTTCTGGTTTTTCGCCTTTTTTCAGGCAATCATAAAGGTACTTTAAAACTCGGTATACAATCACAAAATAATCATTTTGAGCCATTTATCTCACTTCCTTACTCTTGAAGTAATTTACACTTATTCTACAAACTCTGGCAATTCTTTTTTCAGCTTTAATGATTTTTTAATATCTCTCACATATGCTTTATATGAGCCTTCTCCGTATTCCAGCTCCATATATCCATCAGGAGTACGGTCAAACATTTTGTAGTAATCGTCATATAGCTTTTCCAGCTCTTGTGTCATTTTTCCATACCACATTACTTCATATCCATTCTACTCATTTTAACTAGTGACACTTATTTCTGATATAAATATCCGTTTTCATACAGATAATCATTTTCTTCTACAGTTAAAACCGAGAATGGATTTACCCAAGTATCGTCTTCTTCTATCGGTCCATCATATTTATACTCTGATGGAATGAATCCCAGTTTTTTGCATATTCTTTCATATTCTTTATCAACTGCCATATCAAAGCACCTCCAAAGATATTCCAGCATCGCTACTTTTGAATTGGTTCAATTCCTGGCAGGCAGCCGTGATTCACTATATAATTCATTTCTTCATTAGTCAGTACTTTAAAAGGGCTTTCCCATGAATCATCCTCTGTATCAAACTCCGGAATTGCAATATCTTTAGGTTCACAACCCAATTTATCGCATATTCTTTTATACACTTCATCCATGCTACCACACCTCCATATACACTCCTGCTTGCTCCAACCATGTTCTTACTTCTTTATCATACCCTTGCGTTTCCATCCGGTCAAGGGCAAATCCAGCATTCACAGAATTGAATTTATTCTTATCTACCCAATATTTGTACACCTTACCGTCATGACAAGCTACCAGTCCAAAATAGTACCCTCGGTTCACACAAGTCATCAAATCCGCAAGACTCGGCACACTGCTACCTGGATGGTTATGTATTGCGATAATCGTTTCTGGCTCCGATTCTTCCAGCAACTGCTTCATTTGTTTATTCATATTTGCCTTGCTCTCTACATCATAGTCTTTGTTCACTGCATATTTCCCATTGACTACATTGATAAATGCCAAATCTTCAAACTTTGTACCAGATCTATGACTTAGCATATCCTTGGAAATGTTCCATGCTCTACGATTCACCTTTGAATTGCCGGATACCTGATTGAATTTCTTTCGGTACTCCGAAGACGTAAGAAGTGATTTCTTCACAACTGTATCAGCATATTTATATTTCTTTTTACTTTCTTCGCTTTCCCTTGAAACCTTCCAATCTTCGAAATTCAATCCATGTTCCTGATAGCTGTTTATCCACTCCTCATAAGCCTCATTATCCATATATGCGGCTGTGCTGCAATGACAGTTCGGATGCATTGGTGGAGCATTCTCTCCCGGCATCATATCATCTACCTTAAAATGCTTGTCGTCCAGCCCTTTGCAAATCGGGCATACATCGCCTTTTGTGCATGCAACATACACATACTCATCAAAGCCGTTACGGATAAAAGACTGCTTCTGAGCCTCTGTCTGCACTCTTGCAAGCTCTGTCGTCATGAGCCTCTGCGCATTATAAGCACTGACACCGAATCTCTTCTCTAGATGCTTTGCAAGTTTCTTCGGATTCTGTCCTCTGATCAGTCCTGATGCAAGCAATCCTTCCAGCTCTGCTTTGAGCATTCCCTGATACATCCAAATACGATCCGAATATGTCGCATTCTTAAATGATGCATTCACGATTGCATGAGCGTATTTCTCATTCTTGAGAACGGACTTACCAAGAATACCGGCTTGTCTCTGGAACTCTTTCAGTGTTCTGTCAGTCAGCTTCTTATCGAAATACTTCTGCATCTCATCAAACCCTGATACCATCTCAAGACCGATATTCGCCTTCAGGAGTTCTAACCGGTTCACCTTCATGGTCAGATTATAGATCCGCATCTCTTCATTCGCCCGATCGGAAAGATCCTTTGTTTCAACATACTTCTTTGCCTTCCGTTCATATGCTGCAATATCCAGCTTGCTTACTCTCTTCTTTGCCTCAGCCATTGTGATGCCTTCTTTAGCAGCATATTTAGTATAGAATCCGTTGATCTCTTTATTGATCTCGTCCATCATATTGGCATAGATCTCTTTAATCTTACGATTATACTCAGCTTCTTCCTGAATATTATGTTTCTTTGCTTCCGTTTCCCGGTTCTTCCAGTACTCCTGGCTTGCCATCACCCGCACCTCCGAACATTTGTGTCATAACAGGATCTGTCTTGGCTTTTTCCTGTTCGCTCTCGATTTTTTCCATCTCATTCTGCACATTATCCACTACAGACAGTACACCAAGCTGTGTCTCTTGTGATACGATTCCATCCAAGTTGCCGGCGATCTGACTCTCCTCCAGTACATTCGATGGAATATTCGGTGTGAAATGGTAATGCAGTTTTACCCAGTCATCTTCTTTCATTCCAGATACCGGATTCGAAAAGATCAGCTTGTACCGCCGGTTCATTCCGGATGTAAACTTTCGTTCTTTTGTCTTGGCCAAATTGCTCATTCCCTGCAGCTTGTACTTCATAGCAATGCCAGAGCTTGTACCGAAATTCTCATCTGAGATATTCGCAACCATACTGATCTGGAATATCAATTTCTCCAAGCGATCAATCAAGTTCTCCTGTGTGGTATCTCCGTTTGGTTTCTGCAGAAAATCAACTATAACAGTATCGGCGTCTCCTTCCAGATTAATAATCCTTTTATCGCGGATATGTTCTAAATCTTCATCTTCCAACTTACTTCCAAGTACTTTCATGTAGGCATCCGCAAAATAATCTACATCATTTGCTTTCTCGCTGATCGCTTTGTTATAAGCGTCAATCATCGAGATTGCCGGTTCGAAGATACATGTGCGCTCCTTGTTCTCCACATACTCTGTAGCCGGCACTCCGTCAAATCCATGTATCTTTTCTTCTTCCTCCCAGACAAGCTTTCCCTTCTGGGTAAACCACCGTACCTTGGTGTCATCTGATACACTGCCATGCAGTACATCATTCGAATCTATGTACAGTCTAACGAAATACCGTTCCCTGCACAGCACCGAATCATCGTAGATCATAAAAGCATCAAACGGTGTCAGATATGTAATCCCGATATTTCCCAGTTCATCCACGTAATACATCTCGTATCCTTTTCCGTAAATGCAACAGATCTTCGACAGCTCCGCATTGTTATCGTCCTGATCATTGTACTGATCCAGGAGCTCCACATATTTTTTGATGTTGCCTGCAGCATCATCATCCACAGATATCTTAATTGGATTCCCGATAAAATATCCGTTAAATGTATCCACCATATATTTTGCAAAGTTCACAGCAATACGATTGTCTGGTTTATAATCCGGCTTCGGCTTCTGGTGAAAAATCTGGTAGTCTGTTTCATACGCATCTTTCAGATGTTTAAACCGAAAGGCGCACTCTGCATTATGTTTTGCTATGAATTCATTTAGTTTGTTATCTGTCAGTTCTTCTTCTGACGGTAATCGAAATAACACTTTACAGTCCTCCTTTCAGGTTTCTATTTAAACGAGGTTTATCCCCAAAGATTGTATAGACGAAGTATCTTACTGCGTCCATTGCATGGTCATATTGTTTTATCGGCTTATCTTCCCCTCGTTCAGCGGCTTTTGCATCCCAAATGTAAGATGCAAACTCTTTGATCGTGTTTTGACAAACATTGGAAAAGATAATTTTAATCAAATTCAGCTTTGTGGACACCAGTCTGATACCATCTTCTACATCGTTCTTTGCTTTTATTACTCTAAATCCTCTTTTTCTCAGCTCGGCAATAAATGAAGCTGCTGCCGGATCGACGATAACAGCTTTGATCTCTGTTCCATCTAGCCAGCTTTCCAAATCGTTTGCATATTCTGCATCTGTCTTTTGCCTTCCTTTGTCCCGGCCGGAGTAATAGTATTCTCTAGTGCAGTACCAGACGCCATCTGTTCCTTTATTCCACAGTAGGAAAACTGTGGCATTCTGCGTTCCATAATCGCTGCTAACGTATCTATTGCTATTTATCAGCTTTGTTTGGAATGTATTCGGATCTTCCACATGCTTTTCATTATCGAACATGTCATAAATAACACCTTCTGCCATCGCCCACAAGCCGAGAATGTAACGTTTGTAGAATACCCCTCTGTATGTATTCCGGTATCTTTCTTTGATCTCATCGCTGAGGCTCAGGTTATCATCCATAACAAAATGTACGTATAGGATATTCTTGACCGGTTCACCTTTCGCCCTTAACTCTGCTGCCCGTTCTTTTCCAATGTATCCAACGGCTCGGTCTATCCAATTGACCTTAAACCAATGGTAAGGTCCGGAAGGGTTGCAGTTAAACCAGAATTTCGATCCATCTACCGAACATCGGCCAGTAGCCTGATTCACAAAACTTTCCGGCATAAGCGCCACTTCATCAAAGAAGACTCCTGCCAGTGTGATTCCCTGTATCAGGTCCTGGGAGCTTTCGTCCCTTCCACCGAATATGTAGAAGTTATTGGTCGTTTTTCCTCTTGTGATCACTATCAGGTTGTCGGCTCTGTGGTCTACCACACCGTAGCCTCTTGCCTTTAGCATGAGTTTTAGCCAAAACAGTACATTCCTTCGAAATGATCCGATGGTTTTCCCGCACATGGCGAAATTCTGTCCGTTGAACGTTTCCATCGCCCACATCACGTAGGATAGCGACATACATACTGTCTTTCCCGATCGAATAGCTCCATCTGCTATAATCCCATCGTAATCTTTTACGGGCGACGTCGCACACCACCATGTCAGCACCTGTTTCTGCTTTTTTGAGAACGGTTTGAACTTGAATATTTGGTTATATACTGTCTGCAGACGGCTTTTCTTCATATCTTGGATCTTTTTCTTCAGATTTGTGATCTTTTCATACATCCTGATCACCCCAAACTTCTGAAGCTGTAGCGTTCATGGCATCCATGAATCCGTCGTCCGCTGTTTCATGCGATCCTCCATCCTGTTTCATGATCTGGAGTTCTAACTGCATCGTAGCAAGTTCTAGCTTGGCATCATCGTAGCCAAACTTATGGATAGCTTCGATTGCCTTCTGTTTCTTGGCCTGTACCCTCGTGAGTGCATCTTCTATCTGCTGGATTTGGCCAAGTATTCCGGCATATTCTTTTAGTTCTGTACAGTCTCCTTTTTCCAGTCCATCGGTGTATTTTACTACTGTCATTCCCGGTGGCGACTTCTCATCCTCGTTTTGCTGTGTTTCAGCATTTTTCAATGCTTCTATTCGGTGCAACATGCGGTATTCGCGAACCGTAAGTAGCTGTATTTCTTGTAAAAGCAGTTGCTCTTTGTCGAGTCCAATCGTCTCGACCAGCTGCAGTTCTTCCGGATTCAGGGTATCAAAAAAGAGAGTTTCGAACTCTCCTGTCTTAACTGCATTCTTGTTTCCCAGCGGTCCTGTCCCGCCATGTCCTTTGGCATTTTTGTTTCCCGGCTGACCGCCTCTTTTTTTCGCAACGTTGCGTTTTTTCTTTTGCAACGTTGCATTATCCCAGCACTGTCTGTTCTTCCAGCTCCGGACTGTCCCAACCGGAACATCCAGTTTCTTAGCAATCTCAATTAATTTCAGCCCTTTGTCATATAATTCTTTTGCTTCAACAGCCCTCTGATCAGGTGCTCTTGCCACGCCTCACCACCCCTCATTCATTTCGTTTTTGATTTTTATCTTTCAACAATCTCGTTTTATCTTTTATTTTCACGTAAAAAGGTGGCAGCATCATCTGCTGCCACCTTCAGGGTGAATATGTCCTTTTCAATTTTCGGACAATATCATAATAACACACTTTTATGTGCCGTGAGTGGTGATGTTTTGTGTGTTTTATATTTTTTTTGACATCAACCAGTAAAATTTCCTCCTTGCTCTGTAATATTTCTGATTCCCGCACGGGAGCCCTTTGGCATCCCGAAGGTATATGTAAGTCGCATAATCTGTGGTAACCCCTTCTAATAACCACTGATAGATATCTGCATCCGCCTCTATTGCTGTCTGCTCGATTCGCTTACATTTTTCCTGCAGCTCTGCACGTTTGATAGCCAGGCGTTCTGTTGCTGACGCCTGGCTTGGACTCCCCTTTCCTTCTTGGCCATATTGTATTGCTTTCACAGTATCTGTCATATTTTCAAGTTCTTCCCGCCATTCCGGATATTGTAAGCAATGATGTATGACCTCCAGATACCTGTGTTTGCTGATTCCATATTTATCTTTATTGATCGGTCTTCTCTTCAACTCTATACTTCCTCCCCGTCCGCCTGTCCTTGATTGTTATGATATCAAATCCAAACAAACTTGCTATGTCTTGCAGATCGGTCAGTGCCCTGCGCATATGGTAGGGCATCTGGTTGTGTCTGCGCAACGCCCTTTCTGCTGTCGGATCCTGATAACCTTCATGATTCATGGTTCTCCTTTCTGTGCGATATCGCACACATGTTTTTTACCACAGCGCTTTCTTGCGCTTCCTCCCCTTTACAAATACTGTGCATTCTTCCGGCTTACAGCCTCTGCTGTGTCCTGCAACTGCGATATAGTTACAGCGTCCCATTCCGGTTCTCCCTGACCTGTAGACGCATTTCTTACACAGGTGTCTGTCTTTATTCGGAGACTCCTTAACTTCTTTTGCCACGGCCTCTCCTTTCTCCTCCGGCCGATGCCGGAGGGAATTCTATGTTGACTGGTTATTCGTGATACAATGCCAGTTGGTGCTATTCTTTATATTTTTCTTCTATCTTCCGGAGCTGCTCTACGTGCCACAGTACTCTCTTCTTGTCCCACCATTTTTCCATCTCCTTTGCTGTGTGTAGGACGCATGGGAAAATTACAGGGTGCAGGAATGCTGTTAGCCATATCCCGATGATCATGTTTCGTGTCATCTGCCTGCTCCTTTCATGAATTGGTTGTACATCCGTTTCTTCCAGCCTGTTTCTGGTGGTGCTGGTCCACGGTTATGTTCGGCCAGGGTTCTTATCAAATCTTCAAATTCTGCTGCCGCCTGTTCCGAAAGTTCTTCCTTCAGGTTGACATTGCTCATCCAGCTGAATCCGTATTTTTTAAGAATGTCTTTCCTCGTCATTTCCTAACCACTTCCTCCTTCTCCAGTCTTTGTATCTGCGGATTTGATATTCTAACCATGATATTTCCTTAAATGATTCTTCGGATTCTTTAAAATATCTGTTTATTTTCACTTTCTTCCCATCCGGTTTTTCTATGTAAATTATTGCTTTTGTATCATAATCTCCATTTTTAGGATCTGTGAGTAACTCATCACAAACTATTTTGTCCGGTTTATCCGCCGATGCGTATGGCATCGTGATCGGATACATCGCATCATATATACTTCCGATAAATCCATTGTGGTATCCATAATTAGGATGATTGCGATTAACACAGTAACACCTATTAATGTCTGAATACTTTATTTCTCCGTTCGGAGTTACTGTTTTAAACAAGCTACTCATTCTCGAACACTGATAATGTTTTCCTTTCTCATCTGTCCATGATCTTTTCCACATTTCCTCTGTATCTTCTATCGGAGTCAGTGGCTTTCCATCGATCAGTCTATTCAAAATCTGTTTTGTGAATCCGATACTCATACCACTGTGACCATCTTCGCATAAGCTCTCAAATGCCTTTAATGCACTTTCGTAGCAAGCGCATCCATAATCAAATTCGCCTTCTTTTCTATCCGGATTTTCTCTTTTGCATGCGATTTCAACTTCATTTTTTGCCCATTCTTGTAAACTCATTCTTTATCTCTCCGTTTCTTTTGTAAGTACTTCATGCCAATCTTTTGGGTGTTTCTGTATCATGATTTCTTTCTCCTGTCCTCCGTTTCCCATTTACACATATCCCACCATTCGCAGAATAAGCAGCATCCCAGGCACCGGTTTGTCAGTACCATTATGGACCAGTGTTTTAATTTTTCTTTTATCTCCATGTCATTCACCTCTTCTTATGCATCTCTGTTCCTCTCCTCTTATGTGTGCAAAAACGTATCAAAATCCAATTCATGTTCTCTAATTCTTTCTTTTTCGAACGGATAGCTTCCGTTCATCATTGCTTTTACATCTTGCAATTCCGCTATTAACGCATCTATGCTTTCTGTTCTTGTAAATGTCATGATAACTTCTGCCTGATCTGTATTCCAACCATCCTCAACTGGAACTCTTTCACCTATTTCATGTGGTTTTTGCGTGATACAACACAATGCTCCTATGTCACTGCTTAATGCTCCCGTCATTCTGATGTCGCCTGTTCCAAATTCCATCTTTGCTTTTCCTTTTATCATTTTTTCAAACCCCATTCCGATTTATAATCTCAATCGCTCTATCTAATGTGTCTCCAACGTTTTTGTAGATAGCATCTAGTCTCTCATCTCCTGTATTGGCTATTGTTAAGTAATATGCCAGTTTCAGGTCTTTCAGCTCTTCTGCGGCTTTTTCAGTATCGCGTACTGTAGGCTGGCGATCTATCAATTCGTGTACAGCGTTCACCATACTTGGTGGATAATCACCCAGCACAGTCATTCCAGCAATCTGCACTTTGAATTCGTCTGCGTCAATCAATCTCATTCTTGCCACACCTTTCATCATCAAATATGTTCTTAATCACTTCAAACCTGTAAAACTTTGTATCGCCTTCCCTTAATATTCTTGGGCATTTGCAACGTCCCTCTTCCATAGCTCCCAATGGATATCGGACGCAGTGCCAGCCTGTAACTTCTTCAATGACGGGGCAAAAGAGCGGGCGTGTAACAAGATTGAATTTTCCGAATACAACTTCCATCAGTTCTCCTGGATTTCCATCGCACATGAGAATGTCGTGTTCCCATATTTTCTTGCCTTTCCAGTCTTCTATACCCGTCCAGATACATACCGTAATTGGATCCACCTCATGTATCTCAAGGCCATCTGGTGACTGACTTGCAATGTATGATCCAACCGGTATAATATCTTTTCTCCAACTTTCTTCGTAGTGACGGGTTTTATCCGGCATGTTGAAATAGAATCCTTCTACCCACATGTCTTTATCTTTACACTTTGCTTTGAATAGAATATCTGTAACTATCATTCCTCTTTTTCAACTCCTTGTATAAAATTCCTTTCATAGCGTGCCATCCTTAGGTTTAGTTCAAATGTAGGGCTGTGTCGCAGTCCTAAAAGCACCATGATCTTGTATACCCTTCCGTCTAAGCATCTTTTATACCAATCTTTCCAGACATTGAATCGTAATTTCAAAATATCAGCTCCTTTCCAGATAATTTCTTCCGATTAGTGCTTCGAACTCTTCCCTTGTGTGGGTTTCTTCGTACTTCCTCTGGAAGATCCGGCATAACAGCTCTCTGGTCTCTCTGCAGTTATGCGCTGCTCTCGGTCCGTCTTTGTGGTGATCTCTGCATAAGTAGACTTTAAAGCCGTTCTCTTCGCTTACCCGTCTTAGACCTCCGCCGTAGAACACATGATGTTCTTCCGTGTACTGCTGCCGGCGGATGCCTTCCAGTCTGCACAGGAAGCATTCGCCTTTTACAGTGTCCACGATCGGAGCTGGATGGTGCTTTCTTTTTTTCTTCTTGGTTGACTTCGGAAACATTAATTCACACATTCAATCTCATCTCCATTCCGATCAACCTCGGTTTCGAAGAATTCTTTCCAGAATGATTCCTTCGTCAGAACTCCAAAACTTACTCCCGGCATATTGCGGATAGCCTTTTCCATGGCTTTTCCCATGTATTCTGCTGCCGTATCGGCATCGACAGATGATATATATAATCTTCTGGTGGCGTATGCTCCTTTTACTTCTTCCGGTTGCTCTTCTGAAATATTCATGTCTGGTGGGCAATACTCTGGGAAATCTTTCGTCAATTCTGTTTGTCCCGGGATCTGTGTTTCATCATGTTTGTCCTGTGGAATCTCAGTTTTTACTTCCGTAGCTTCTTCTGTCTTTTTCGATTCTTTCTCCATTGCAGGTATTGAAACGGATCGAGGTGTGCCGTTTTCTTCTTTTTCTTCATTGTTTTCCTCTTTATTTGTCGGTGCATCTGGCTGTTTTGTTTGTGAATCGGCTGGTTTTGTTCCCGATCGTTCTGGTTTCTTCGCTTTTACCACCTTGGATTCTTTTCTCTTTTTCGGTTGCACCGGTGCAATTTCTTCTTTTTTCGGGAATTCTTCGCCATACACCTCTTCCCAGGTCTTTTCCGCATCTTCGCCGTCTGTGATCATTGTGCAATAACTCAATGCATCGTCCCATGAATAGAATTCTTTGTCTCCCGACCGGACCATGTGCAATGTAATATCTTTGGATTCGTGCATATAGAGCATGATTCGTCCAATTCCCTGGATACGGGTGCTGTAGATCTTATCTCCATCCGGTGCAAGCACTTCCTGCAGATATTTGGTCCCGCAGGTTGTCCGTACTGTTTCGTGCATGGTTTTATATAATTCCGGTTCATCATGGAATATCTGGTGCAATGCTTTCTCCAGGTTGCCGAGGTCTTTCTGTTCTTCCTTCTGTCCTTCCAGGATTACTTCGATATCTGTGATTTTCTCTTCCTCTTCGATTTCCTCTTTTACTGCCTGAATCTCTGTTTTGCTGTATGCAGGTGTCAATTCTTCTACTACTTCTTCCGGAAGTGTCAACATTAATGCAAGTTTCGCATAGCCGAACCCCTGGTACTGATCCTGCAGTTTCGGGGAATAGCCACCTTCAGAAAATTTGTCGTTGATTTTTATATATCTCGATACCTGAGAGGCATCCAGTTTGTATTCGTTCCAGGCAAATTCTTTTTCATCTGCATATCCGGAACCTTGCAGAATATCTGTATCCCTTGCCTGTTTCAACAGGTAGCCGGTGAGGACAAAGTCCTCTACCGTTCTGTTTAATACTCTGTTTACTGCCTGTTTAAACTCTTCATACCCGTTGTAATTTATAAGCTCGTCCATCTTATACCGCCTTTTCTAATAATTCTTCGATCTCTTCTGCGTCCATGAAGTCTTCTGCCAGTCCCTGCAGGACTCTTGTATTATTTTTTGCTTCCAACTCTTCGATGTTTGCATTTCTTTTCTCTTTGCTAATCTTGGCCAATTCCTTATCAGCTTTCGTCAGACGCTTTTTCAGTTCTCTCTGCCAGTCCTTCAGAAAGCCTCTGATCTGTTCGATTCCCGGTTCTTCATCCATGTAGCTACGGTGCTGTCTGATTGTGCCGGATGGCTCTACCTCAATGGTGTAGAACGGTACTCCTTCCTGTCCTTTTCTTCTCAAGAAACAGATATAGGTCTCTCGTGTCTCAATCCGATCGAAGTATCGTTCAGTGCTGCCTGCACAATGATGCAGGGCACGTCCTTCTTTTACGATATCCACCAGTGATTCCGGTACGATGATCTTGTATTCTTCATTTTCGTACTCATAGCGCTCTTTGATCTCATGTAAGGTCTTCTCAGCTGTTGGGTACTTCTCGCGCATTTCCTGAGCATATTGCTCTCTTTCTTTCTGGCTTGCCATCATTTCTTTCAGTATATCCATCTGTTGTTTATCGATCACGATTTCATCATGTCGTCTTTTCAGCTCTCTCGGTCGATATGTAAGCTCGTCCTTCATATTCTTGTTGCATGCTTTACACATGCTCAGATAATCGTTGTACTGCTCCAGGACAGCTTCTTCCGTGAATCCCGGATACTGTTCTTTCTGCTGCCGGCGGATGTAATTCATCAGCTGTGTAGTGCTCAGATACTTTCCGGCATGATATCTAATATTCTCCGGCCCAAGTCCGCATCTCAGCAGCCATCTCAGAGTTTCTGTCGGTATCTTTTCTCCTGTTTCGTCTGAATATTGCATCCAGCGAACCATTTCATTTCCGCCGTTTTCGTCACGGATCCGGTTGATTTTTTGCCGATCGTTGATGTAGAACATTTTGTTTATGTTCTTTGCCCTTATGTCTAATGGTCCGTAGTATGCCATGTTCCATCCCGGATATTCCGTGCATGCAACAGTTTCTCTCAGCAGATTCCGGAATCGTCCTTTGGCCATATATTCTATCTTTTCTGCATAGCCTTTTACCTGATATACTCCGCATAGCAGACGGTTGTAGTTTAATTTCCAGCCGGCTGCTGCCAGAAATTCTATGATCCTGATGGCATCCTTGTACACTGTGTTTTTCAGTGCTTCGCTGTAATCCCCAGGGTACATATAGCCGTCTCTTGCCCGGTAGTTCAGATTGTTGCTTTTGTGCCATCCTTCCCATGGGATATTGTAAAAAATCTTGTAACTATATCTATTACTCTTAAAGAGGTCCTGTTTGTATATCACAATGCGTATTTCTTCATCAATTTCTATCCGATGCCTTCCGGAATCCCATTCGATATCTACACGGAAGATTCTTAATACACTTGCTGTTTCGTCGATCTTATCAAGTTTATATAAGCTCTCAGGGTGGGCTGTGATATGATCTGTCCGCGTTTTTACCTGAACGAGTTTCCCGCAAGACGGGCATCGCACCATGTCATTGTGAGTCGCTTTCTTTTTGCCCTGATGTATCGGCGTTAACTCAGATCTGTCAAATGATTCTCCACAATTTGTGCAGCTGAAGTTCTCTGTTCCTTTTTCTTTAAACATATAATCCTCACCAGCTGTCTTTTCAAAGAACCATTGATCTGCGTCTTTAGGAAGTGCCGGTGCTTTGCTCATGAAATTATTTATCTTCGCTTTTCTGTTATGCTCTGCAGTCTGTCTGACATCATAATCGTAACTGTATTCCATGTGATCTATCCAACTCCATACATCGTTTGCGCAATATTTATCCTGTGTTATATCCAAGAGTCTCTTTCTATCTTCCTCTGAATCAATCTTTGGATACTTATAAGCATGTTTCATCCACACCCATTCGTACCAGTTTCCTTCTATTGCTGTTATGAGTTTTCCTTTCTTCCAGCCATTCTTTTCAGTCCAATATTCGTGTTCTCCTGTTTTGCAGTTGATGCAGTATCTCACTGCCAGAACCTTGTCATTGAATACATTAATGATTGCAATATCGTCTAATGTCTGGACTGTCGCGATATGCCCTTTTTTCCTGGTCTTTGCTGGTTCTATCTTCTCAATTGCTTTCCGTTTCATCTTGCACCTCCACGAGTTCCCGGTTGGCTGTGATCGTATATTTTACTCCCGGTTTGATTCCGCTCTGCCCTACTACGCCAACCTTGGCCGCTATAATGTTTCCTTCGCTCTCAAGGATCCATCCGACCGCCGTTCCCTCAATCCCGTATACGATCGGTCTTTCTCCTCTTGCTATTGCAAGCAGTCTGCCTGCTCCTGTATGTGCAGCATCGCTCGTGATCATTACTCCACCCACCATACTGATCCATTTTCTTTGCGGGTGCTCGACCATGTACATCATGGTGTGGCCGGCGATATCCAGCAGATCCAGTTCTTTGATCAGCGTCAATTCCGTGGATACTACCATGGAGCAGCCGTCCTCTTCATCGATACTTCCTCCTGATTCGCACAAGAAGAACCGGCTTTTATCGTTCAGCCCGTACCACATCATGCAGTCTGGGAGATATT
>NZ_JAMOYX010000079.1:0-6687 GCF_023669465.1 Dorea sp. MB18-49 | reverse complement strand
GTAATTATTCCAGATAATATATTCACGCAGGCAGAAAAAGAAAGTGATTATAAAAAAATGTTTATGATTATAAATCTGCCAAAAAAGAACCTGACAGTTTCAACACGATACATAGAAGAAAAATTGCAACAAGGAAAACTAGATGAGGCTTTTTGTAAGTTGACAATTCAGGGTATTGATAAAAAAGAAAACGTATTAAATCAAATGGTAGCAATCCTCGTAGCGATTATTATTTTAATTTTTACGATGTTTATAACATGGTTAATGCTGCAGAATGATCAGGAGCATTTAAAACGAAAATATCAGATAGGTGCTATTCTTGGTGTGAAGAGGAAGGAAGGATATTTATCCGTTGTGAAAGAAATATCCAGAGACATGTGGTGGTCCCTTTTACTTGCGATCGGTATAAGTGGAATGTTTTGCGGCGTATTTATAAAATCTTATTATTACGGAACAACGGAAATTGTTTTGATACAAAAGGAAGTTGCAATGTTAGGATGGATTTTATGCATATATGGAATTATTTTTATGATATTTATTATTTTTTCAACCAGGCGTTTATGGAAAGAAATTTCAAAAATATGGGGTGATAAGAATTGATGAGAAATATATTAGAAGTTAAAAATCTTGTAAGAAGTTACAATACAGCAACTTTTAGGGATTCAAAAAATAATGTGAATGTGTTAAAAGGAATCAGCTTTCAAGTTGCGGAAGGTGAATTTGTTGGAATCATGGGAAAATCCGGATGTGGTAAGACAACTTTACTTAAAACACTCGGAATGATTGATAAACCGACGGATGGAACGATTAAATTTATGGGAGAAGATACCAGTGAACTATACGGGGATAAACTTGCGGATATCCGGAACAGTAAAATAGGATTTATTTTTCAGGATTTTTATCTGATGGACAGCCTCTCAGTGGAAGAGAATATCATGCTGCCGATGATCATAAGCAAACAGAATATTAATAAGATGATTGCAGAAGCAAAGAAATATGCAGAACAATTTCAGATAGAACATCTGTTGAAGAAAAACCCTTATAAATTATCCGGTGGTGAAAAGCAGAGAGTTGCCATATGTCGTGCTTTGATCAACAATCCGGATCTGATCCTTGCAGATGAGCCGACCGGAAATTTGGACTCAAAGTCAGGAAAGATTGTAATTGATGCATTGAATAAGATTTCATCGGAATATAAGAAGACGATTGTCATGGTAACGCATGATCCGCAGATGGCAAGCTATTGTAGCCGGTTAATTCTGTTGAAAGATGGTGTAATACTAGAGGATTTGAAGAATAGCGGAAATCAGGATGCATTTTATCAGGAGATCCTTGGGAAGATGAAAGAATTGTAGAAGATTCACAATTCCAATTTCAGGTTTTGTAGACGCCAAAATAGGCAAAAGAAATTGTTATAAAGAGTATTTCGAAAAATTCATGGCCAGAAAACCGGGTATTCATGGCCACAAGCAACTGTTGCCACACAAATCATGGTATAATTATCCCAATCATTTAAGTATAAAATTAACACAAAATAATAAGGAAGCCCTTTCAAATGACAATAACAGACACCGTAAAACAAAAAAAGCCAAAACATAAACTATTGGAGAAATACACCATAAAAGAAAGAACAAGGAAACAAAAAGCAGACATATTTATGGAAATCGTTTTTCAGATATATCTTTGCATCCCATGGATCAATATAAATGGGAAATATAACACAATACATATGTATTTAATAAAGGCATTTCGACAAAACGATTATGTAGACATATATATACAAACATTCTTGAAAAATCATACATGGCCGCAACAGTATTCAAGAATGGCAGCATTAATCTTCTTGCTGGCTATAATTGCAATGCTTCTTGTGCAATGTTTAGAATTGTTTAAACTATATCAGAACATAAAGGGTATCAATAATTCTAACTATTTATTAGCTATTGGTATCGCCTGGTTTGCGGTATTTTATATTTTTCTCGCTGCGTTGGACGCACACAGTGAAGGATTGATAAAGCTTTATTCCATGCCTGCTTATTTTTACATGATAACATTTTTAGCTTTGATAGTTGTGTGGATATTTTTAGATATGCAGGCAAATATCTGGGATGATGAGACAGCAAAGCACAAAGCTGAACTGGAAGAATGTGATAAGAAATTACTGCAAATAAAAATAAATTCCCTGGAAGCACAATATAAGGAAATGCTGAAAAGCAGAAAGGTTGTGCATGATATGAAAAACCATCTGCTTGCATTAAAAAAATATTCCCAGGAGCAGGACTGGATCGGACTGAATGACTACTTAAATGAACTTAGCAAGGATATATTAGATTACAATTATCAAATCTGGACAGGCAATCGTATGCTGGACATGATACTTAATGAGAAATTAAAAGAAGCCAAAGATAAAAAAATCGATATGCAGATCAGCACAGAAGTATTTACAACGCTTCCTTTTACGGATCGTGAAATTATATCATTGTTTGGCAATCTTTTAGACAATGCAATAGAAGCCTGTGAACGAATAACTGATAAAAATACGTGGATCCATATAAAAATGAAAAAGAAAAATCAACTGTTGTATTTTGAAATCAAAAATACGACAGAGCATACAGTGCAACCAGTTCCGGGAACGTTTATAAGCACAAAAACAAATGGTACTTTACATGGATACGGAATGAAAAACATTATGGATGTTGTTGAAAAATATCGTGGGATCTTTCAATCTCAAATGGTTGAAGATTATTTTGTAGTCATGATTTCAGTCTATGCCGATATATACAGCAAATGATATAAGACATTATTTTATGTGAGTGGGTGAGTGAAATGAAAAAAGACAAGTTATTTTTTCAGATAATGAAAAAAATATTTTTGGGACACCATAAAGAATTAAGAATTCTGATTTTATGCGAAACAATACTGACGGCAATTTCATATGCTATAGTCAGCGGATATCAGATGTTTTCCAACGGACATTCCTCAGAATATTTTATGCAGGAAGACGGAATAAGCAAAAGCTTTCTTTCCGCCGGAACAATTCTATTATTCTGCGGAATTATACTGATTATCACAGTTCTCATATCATATCTTGGAAAGCGTATTCCGGAATATGTATTTTTACAAAGAATGGGAATATCAAAGAAAGATTTAAAAACGATGGTTTTATACGAGGCAGCAATTTCGTATCTGGTATCCATCATAGCAGGATTTTTCGTTGGAAAAATATTGACTGAGGGATTAAAGATCCTTATGGTTCGTGCTTTGCATATAAATTTTAAATTAGGAAGGGTGGCTTTCTTTACATATCCGTCTATTTGTATCCTCATTTTATTTATATATGGGCTCAGTTTCTTGCTGGTAAAAGAATTGCAATCCGATTTTCTGATCATTACTAATATGAATGAGACAGCAAGAATAGAAAAGCTGGAAGGAAAATTCAGAGTTCCTAAAATAATGATCGGAATCATACTTTGTATTTATTCCGTTTATGCATATTCTAAAATATACCATTATGAGAGTGCATATCTGATCATCGCTTTCTTTGCCGGATTGTATTTAAGCTTAAGAAATATATTTTCTATTTTTTTAGAACGTATAAAGCACAAAAAGCAGAAAAAATATTATAAGAATCTTTTGATGAATCATCGGTTTTATTACCGTATGAATACCGTGAGCAGATATATTTTATTCTTTTCACTGATGAGTTTTTTAAGCTGCTTTTATTTCGGAATACAATTTATCAGTACAATAAATGCCGAAAAAGCAGAAAGTTTATATCCGTATGATTTTATGTGTGTTGCAGATAAATCAGACGATAAGCTTTTTGAAAAAATAAAAGAAAAGTATCATGCTACATTAACTGAATATCCAATGGTAAGAGTTGCAAACGCAGATAAGACGGAACATTTAGAGGGACGAGGGGAAATTATTATCCAGGGACAACAGATTGGTATCTCGGAGTCTACTTATTACAAGTTAAAAAAAGCTGTAGATCCATCGTATAAAAAGAAATCCTTAAATCTGGATAAAAATGGAAAGAAAGTATATGTTGTCCATCAACAGGACCGGGCAACAAAGGCTCAGCCGGTCGACTGGTACTATAACAAAAAGACACCGACTTTACATATCGGACTCCCTTGTGAATATTGTGATTATGCTGATCATGAGACAACATACGATAAGAAAATAGTTGCCGGAGAGGAGATCTCCAGTCTTACAGGGTGTTACAGTACACCAAAATGTGAAAATCTGATCGTTTTTTCCGATGAATATTTCAAAAAAGCTCAAAATGAATGGAAGGATATAGAGGCTTTGACTGGTTTTAAATTGGAACGGTATAAGGCAATGTATGGTGATGATGGAGAACCTTATATTATTGAAGGACCAACAAAACTGGTATTCATCCAGACAGATAAAAAGTACATAGATCAAATCGATAAAGAATTGGAGTCAAAAGAAGAGAGACATAAATATATCGGCAATTATGATTCTACGGTAAAATTTCATTATTTATCAAAAGCAGCAATTACGGATATGAAAACCGAAAGAGCCGTTAAGTCGATGATCTGTGTATATATTATCATTACATTAAGCATATTGAATTGGATCATGCTATATGCCATGAACGAAATGGAGAAAAAAGAAAAAGCAGAACGCGAGAAATTCCTGGTATCCATGGGAATGGACCGAAAAGAACGGAAGAAAATGAATAAAAGAGAATGGTACATATATTGGATTGTCCCGACAATTATTCTTATCATTTCAACCATATTATTTATGCGAGATACCATGACTGCGAGAATGTATCCAGATGATATCCGGAAAATCTGTGAATTACAGGAAGCAGTGGTTATAGCAGTGTGGATCGTAATAAATGGAATATATTTTTGGATTATGAATCGAAAGGCAAGAAGGGGGTAGAAAATCATGACAAATAATACAGAAATACTGCGGACAGAAGGGTTAAAGAGATCATATCTTGTTAATGAAACGAAAATAGATGTATTAAAAGGAATCAATCTGACCATTAATAACCAGGAATTCATAGCCATTATGGGAAAATCTGGATCAGGGAAAACAACACTCTTAAAATTATTAGGACTGCTGGACCGGCCGACGGAAGGAAAAGTCTTTTTTAAAGGTGAAGACAGTAATTCGTTAAGAGGGGACAGGCTTGCCATGATCAGACGCCGTGAAATTGGATTCATATATCAGGATTACTATCTTATGGACAGTTTATCGGTAAGAGAAAATATCATGCTGCCGAAGATTCTGGATCACAGTCCAGTAGAAGAGAGTATAACGGAAGCAGAAAAACTAGCCGATATTATGGGGGTTCGTGCTTTACTGGATAAAAAAATCTTTGAATTATCAGGAGGCGAAAAACAAAGGGCAGCAATCTGCCGGGCGTTGATGAATCATTCGGATCTGATCCTTGCCGATGAACCGACCGGAAATCTGGATTCTGCTTCATCAGAAACAGTAATGGAATACCTGCAGATGATCAATAAAGATTTGAAAAAGGCTGTTGTTTTGGTAACGCATGATGCATATGTTGCAAGCTTTTGTGACAAGGTGATCTTTGTAAAGGATGGGAATATTGAAGTTGAATTAAGGAAAAAAGAAAAACAGGATGTTTTCTGCGATAAGATTATGAAAGCACAAAAAAATATCTTGAAAAACAAATGAATGATATAGGAAAGACAATCATCATGGTCACACATGATCTGCAGATGGCAAGCTATTGTAGCCGGTTGATTCTATTGAAAGATGGAGTGATATTGGAGGATTTAAAGAATAGTGGGGATCAGGAGGCGTTTTATCAGGAGATTCTCAGAAAGATGAAAGAGCTGTAAAAGATTCACAAAAAATTGACATTGCTGACTTGAAAAAGTAAATTCCAGTGCAAGAGTAAATTCCATCATGTTTTAAATTTTGCCGAAATTACGAGAGATTTTCTTTTTGACCAAATTGCATGAAAGCAATTCGAAAGGTTTTGCCCAGCAGGAAAAAAGAGAAAAATACAGCTGATAACGGGTGTAGATTGTATCGCTCCATTTATACCGTTTTTGTTCATGGAATATGTGATTGTTCCGGGGCGAAAGGGTACTGTAATGAAACGGATCATAACCTTTGATAAAAAAGTCAGGTTGATTATATTTAATCTTCCTGACTTTTTGCTGATACTCCGAAAAAATAAAAGCGATCAGATAAAAATTATTTCTATCACCATGCATTCGGAAGAAACTACCGGTAGCAAGTTCTGTAGATATGTCGAAGTATGCAAAAGAGATTGTTATAAGGGTGTTTTTAAAAAATTCGTGGCCAGAAAACCGGGTATTCATGGCCACTATCAACCAAATGAAGAAAAGGCATGCTATAATAAACCAAGAAATTAATACGGAGACAAATCAAATGAAAGATTGGACAAGAAAAAGAAAAATAGACTTTATAATAGGCGTAGTCTTGCAAATATACCTTCTTTTCCCGTGGATACAGCATTATACAATATACGGATATTTGTATAATGTGTTGAAAATGAATGACTATGTCCAAATGTATAATGAAACGATATTGCCATCATTAAGAGAATCCTGGAACTATACAAAAATGACAGCATTTGTTTTCTTAATTATCATTATTCTAATTGCACTTTTTCAATTGACTGAATTAGCACGAATATATCAC
>NZ_JAMOYX010000078.1:0-7072 GCF_023669465.1 Dorea sp. MB18-49 | reverse complement strand
TGAAAATCCTAATGGCAATATGTCATACCAACTACTTCCCTTATTATAATAAAATAAGTGTAGATGTTAGAGTTAATTCCTCTCTAACAACTACACTTTTATGGTACTAAATGGCAAATGCGTAACCGTAGTGGCCTCCACCGGGGTAGACTTCCGGGCATTTCATTTATTAACATCCGCAGCCAGTCACGAGACTTGAAGGAAACAATAGATAAGGATTATTGTGAATGCGGAATGCCAATAGAAAACAAAAGCATAAATGTATTTCGCGCAAGCAGAAACAGAAAAAAACATCCCGTAACAATCAATGTTTCGACATGATTTACGCATTTACGAATAAATAAATTCACTGTGATCATGCATACATTCACGAGCATGAAAAGCTCCAATATGCCGAGTACCGGCAAGGTGTACAGTTGAAATATCTCCATCAGTATAGTCATACAGATGGAGACAATAAGAGCAAACCACAAATAGTACTTTTGTTTTTCGGTCATAATAGTTCCTCCCCACATAGAAAGACTAAACTATAGTTACATTAAATTTAGTAAATAATACCATAACAAGTCATAAATGAAAAGCCAGGAAGACATTTTACATAAAATTCAGAATACCCTCTTGCAATCTGAAAAAACATGTGCTAACATTTAAAACAAATTTTAGTATAGTAAAGCGATGAAAGAGACTCTGGACTCTGGAACCTGACAGGAATGTGGTGTCACCGACTGAGAGCACTGCTTGGGGAATGAGGACAATAGGGAACACTCTGGAGCAGACC
Source organism: Dorea sp. MB18-49 (assembly GCF_023669465.1). Lineage (NCBI taxonomy): Bacteria > Bacillati > Bacillota > Clostridia > Lachnospirales > Lachnospiraceae > Dorea > Dorea sp. MB18-49. Next base: position 6,294 of record NZ_JAMOYX010000078.1, on the reverse strand, counting down.
AGCTGAACAAGTAAATATGGTAAAGCTGAATGAAAAGTAGGTTGGTACGTAGACTGCACGTTACGCACGAAAAGAGGAATCTTAGAAAGCACTATACAGCTTTGAGATTCAATGCGGGTGGTACCGCGGATAACGATGATGATATCCGTCCCGGGATACAAGTATGTATTCCAGGGCGGATTTTTATGTTTATAACCGTTATTCGTCCCGGGAAGAAAAGGAGGAAAAGAACATGGAGTATTTAACAGGTGTAAAGCCAAAAGAGACAAAAGAAATCAGTGAATTACTGGAACAGGCAGAAGCAGGAGCAAAGGTAAAAGTCAACGGAGCAGTGCATACGATCCGTGACATGGGAACTGTTGCATTTGTGATCTTAAGAAAAAGAGAAGGTCTGCTTCAGTGTGTCTATGAAGAAGGCAGTGCTGATTTCGAACTGAAAGACATCAAAGAAGCAGCAACAGTCGAAGTAGAAGGCGTCGTAGAAGAGAATGAAAAAGCACCAAATGGAATTGAAATCCGTATGGAGAGCGTAAAAATCTTAAGTGAGCCGGAAGACGAGATGATGCCGCTTGCAATTTCCAAATGGAAATTGAATACATCTCTGGAAGCAAAATTAAACTACCGTTCCATTTCTCTTAGAAATATCCGGGAACGTGCGAAATTCAGAATTCAGGAAGGACTTACAAGAGCATTCAGAGATTTCCTGTACAGTCAGGAGTTTACAGAGATCCATACACCGAAGATCGGGGCAAAAGGTGCAGAAGGCGGAGCCAATATTTTCAAATTGGAATATTTCCACAGACCGGCTGTACTGGCACAGAGCCCACAGTTCTATAAACAGATGATGGTCGGTGTATTTGACAGAGTGTTCGAGACAGCACCGGTATTCAGAGCGGAAAAGCATAACACAAAGCGTCATCTGAACGAGTATACAAGTCTTGATTTTGAGATGGGCTATATTGATGGATTTGAAGATATCATGGCAATGGAAACAGGATTTCTTCAGTATGCAATGGAACTGCTGAAAAAAGAATATGACAGAGAATTGAAAGTTCTTGGGGTAGAACTTCCGGATGTCAGTCAGATTCCGGCAGTAAAATTCGCAGACATCAAAGAGATCGTCGCAGAAAAATATAACCATAAGATGAGAAACCCATTCGACCTTGAACCGGAGGAAGAAATACTGATCGGACGTTATGCGAAAGAAGAGTGGGGAAGTGATTTTGTATTTGTTACACATTATCCATCCAAGAAGCGTCCATTCTATGCTATGGATGATCCGAAAGATCCAAGATATACATTAAGCTTTGACCTGTTGTTCAGAGGACTGGAGATTACGACCGGCGGACAGCGTATTCATGACTATAAGATGCTGACAGACAAGATTGCGGCAAGGGGAATGACAGAAGAAGGAATGGAACAGTATCTTGCGACATTTAAGCACGGAATGCCGCCGCACGGAGGTCTTGGAATCGGACTGGAACGTCTGACGATGCAGTTGTTAGGAGAAGACAACGTAAGAGAGACTACATTATTCCCAAGAGATTTAAGCAGACTGGAACCATAGCGGGGAGTAAGGTATAATAGATATGATACCGGTGATAACATATCATGAGAGGGAAATCATATGTTTGGAAAAAGATGTAGTTTATGCGGAGGAAAGTTAAACAGTAGAGGAATCTGTACGGAATGTGGGCTTGATAACAGCAAGTCGGATAAGAATTACCGGATCAACCGGAGTGATTGTGACGGAATGCCGCTTACACATGTACATGGGGAGAAAGAAAAACACAGACCGGACAGGAAAGCAGATCATAGGGAAATAAATCACAAAGAGACAAATCATAAAAAAAGAGATTACGGAAAACAAGGCTACCGTATGAATGAGTCTGATATGACCGGGAAAAAACGGAGAAAGCATGTGCAGACTCCGGATATTACAAACCGGAGAAGACCATTGAAAATAGTGATTTTGGCAATTATCGTGATTGCAGTTTTGGGTAATCTCTATGAGGAACATAAGTACGATATAGAATATGCAGTTGGAGATGCAGTTCAAGGTGTATTTCAGGATACGGGAGATCAAAAGACAAATGATACGGATGAAACAGACTATGATCATTATCAGTATGTGACTCGGGAAATCCCGAAAGAAGGAGAAAGTGCAGACTATGAACTTGCTTCCGGCAATTATGTGGCAGGTGTGGAGATCCCGGAGGGAATCTATACAGTGACACCGCAAGATGACTATGACACCGTGCAGATCGATGATCCTGAGAACAGCATCTATCTGTATGAATATACTGAGGGCAAGAAAGACAAGATTAAGGATATCCGTCTTTATAGAGGAGCGCATCTTACATTAAATTGTAGGACAACAGTAAAACTGCATACCGATAATGCACAGGATGTAGAGGCAATGGAAACGGCCGGACAGAGTAATCCGCTCACAGAATCAGTGGATATCAAAGGTCAGAAAACGTTGACGGCTGGAAGAGATCTCGAACCGGGAATATATGATCTCAGCCGTGTATCAGGGGCTGGAAATGTGGATGTAATCATTTATTCGGACGAACAGGAAGAAATAAATTCATGGAGCCAGTGTCTGTCGGAAGATGGAATAGACGGAGAGACATTCCATTATCTGGTAATTCCGGAAAATGCAACAATGGAAGTGTCAGAAGACTTGAAAATAAGGCTTACACCGTCAGAACAGATTGCATCAACAGATTATTATGGCTTTTATAACAGATAAGTTTACTGAATATAAAGTATAGGGGAATTGATAACATCAGGAAAGAAGGAGCAGAAAGATGGCAAACAAAATATCAGATGAGACCATAGAATACGTTGGTATTCTTGCAAAACTGGAATTATCCGGTCAGGAAAAAGAAGATGCCAAAGCAGATATGGAAAAAATGTTAGATTATATAGATACTTTAAATGAACTGGATACGGATGGAATCGAGCCAATGTCACATGTATTTCCGGTGAAGAATGTATTCCGGGAAGATGTCGTGACAAATGGAGACGGCAGTGCGGAGACACTGGCGAATGCACCGTTGGAAAAAGACCAGAGCTTCAAAGTACCAAAGACAATCGGATAGGAGGAAAACGGTTATGGATATTACAAGTCTTACAGCAGTAGAGCTTGGAAAGAAGATCAAAGCAAAAGAAATATCTGTTGTGGAAGCCGTGAAAGCCTCCATTGCACAGATTGAAAAAGTAGAAAAAGATGTAAATAGTTTTGTGACGCTGGATAAAGAGGGCGCATTAAAACGCGCAGAAGAAGTACAGAAATTAATTGATGACGGAAAACTGACAGGGCCACTGGCAGGTGTGCCGGTAGCAATCAAAGATAACATGTGTACGCAAGGAATGCTCACAACCTGCAGTTCGAAGATTCTCGGCAACTTCCAACCGATGTTTACCGCAGAGGCAGTTAAGAATCTGGAAGCAGCAGGAGCAGTTATCTTAGGAAAGACGAACATGGATGAATTTGCCATGGGAAGTACGACAGAGACTTCATATTTCGGACCGACAAAGAACCCATGGAACTTAGAGCATGTTCCGGGAGGATCTTCCGGGGGAAGCTGTGCAGCGGTGGCAGCAGAAGAAGCACCATATGCACTTGGATCTGACACAGGCGGGTCCATCCGTCAGCCAAGTTCTTTCTGCGGCGTAGTCGGAATCAAACCAACATATGGAACAGTATCCCGTTACGGACTGATCGCTTATGGTTCTTCCCTGGATCAGATCGGACCTGTTGCAAAGGATGTGACAGACTGTGCAACAATTCTGGAGACGATTGCATCTTATGATCCGAAAGACAGCACATCAATCAGACGTGACAGTTATGATTTTACATCTGCACTGGTAGATGATGTGAAGGGCATGAGAATCGGTATTCCGAAAGATTATTTCGGAAATGGTCTGGATGCTGAGGTAAAAGAAAATATTCTTCGGGCAGTAAAGGTTCTGGAAGAAAAAGGCGCAGTTGTAGAAGAATTCGACTTAAGCCTTGTAAAATATGCGATTCCTGCATATTATGTCATTGCATCAGCTGAGGCAAGCTCCAACCTTGCCAGATTCGATGGCGTAAAATACGGCTATCGTACCGAGGAATACGAAGGACTTCATAATATGTATAAGAAATCCCGTTCCGAAGGTTTTGGACCGGAAGTAAAGAGAAGAATCATGCTTGGTTCATTCGTTCTGAGCTCCGGATATTATGACGCATACTATCTGAAAGCACTGAAAACAAAAGCCTTAATTAAGAAAGCATTTGATAAAGCATTTGAAAAATATGATGTGATCGTGGCTCCGGCGGCTCCGACAACGGCACCGGAACTTGGGAAGAGCTTAAGTGATCCGATCAAGATGTATCTGGGAGATATTTACACGATTTCCGTCAACCTGGCAGGACTTCCGGGAATCACAATCCCGGTAGGAAAGGATTCCAAAGGACTTCCGGTAGGTATGCAGTTGATCGGAAATTGTTTCGAAGAAAACAAAATCATTCAGACCGCATATACATTTGAACAGACGAAGGCATATGAAGCACCAGAACTTGCAAAGGAGGACAGATAGTCATGGCAAAACAGTATGAGACAGTCATTGGACTTGAGGTCCATGTAGAACTTGCAACAAAGACAAAAATCTTCTGCGGATGCAGCACGGCATTCGGAGGAGCACCGAATACACATACATGCCCGGTTTGTACCGGTATGCCTGGATCACTTCCGGTATTAAATAAACAAGTTGTAGAATATGCAATGGGAATCGGCCTTGCAACACATTGTGATATCACAAGAGTGTGCAAATTCGACCGTAAGAACTATTTTTATCCGGACAACCCGCAGAACTACCAGATCTCACAGCTCTATCAGCCAATCGCAAGAAATGGCTATGTAGAGATCACAGTTGGTGATACAAAGAAGAAAGTCCGCATCCATGAGATGCATATGGAAGAAGATGCCGGAAAGCTGGTTCATGATGAATGGGATGATACATCTCTGGTAGATTTTAACCGAAGTGGTGTGCCGCTTGTAGAGATCGTATCCGAGCCGGATATGCGTTCATCAGAAGAAGTTATCGCTTATCTGGAAAAATTAAGAACGATCATCCAGTATCTGGGAGCATCAGACTGCAAGCTTCAGGAAGGTTCGATGAGAGCGGACGTGAACTTATCGGTAAGAGAAGTCGGCACACAGGAATTCGGAACCAGAACAGAGATGAAGAACCTGAACTCATTCAAGGCAATCGCAAGAGCCATTGAAGGAGAAAGAGAGCGTCAGATCGAACTTATCGAAGAAGGAAAAGCTGTTATCCAGGAGACCAGAAGATGGGATGACAATAAAGAATCATCTCACGCAATGCGTTCCAAAGAAGATGCTCAGGATTATCGTTATTTCCCGGAACCGGATCTTGTACCGATCGTGATCGACGATGAGTGGATTGAAAAGATCAAAGCAAAACAGCCGGAATTCCGTGATGAAAAACTGGAACGTTATAAGAAAGAGTTCGATATTCCACAGTACGATGCAGAAATTCTCACAGAGTCCAAGCATATGGCGGATATCTTTGAAGAGACAACAGCAATTTGTGGAAAACCGAAGAAAGTATCCAACTGGCTGATGGTAGAAACCATGCGTCTGTTAAAAGAACACGGCATGGAACCGGAAGATATCAGCTTCTCACCGGCAAATCTTGCAAAACTGATCGGGCTTACAGAAGCAGGAACCATCAACAGTTCCGTTGCCAAAGAAGTATTCGAACAGGTATTTGAAAAAGATGTAGATCCGGAAAGTTATGTAGAAGAACACGGATTAAAGACAGTCAATGATGAAGGCGCACTGGAAGAAGTGTTAAAAGAAGTCATTGCGAAGAATCCAAAAGCCATTGCCGATTACAAAGGCGGCAAAGAAAAAGCACTCGGCGCATTGGTCGGACAGACTATGAAAGCCATGAAAGGAAAGGCAAATCCTGGAATGGTGAATCAGAAATTGCGGGAGATGTTGAAGTAATTTTTTATTTAATTAATTATCGCGGCCTCTCAGTCCATGAGAAAAACTTGGTGCTCTGTTTGCTACTAAGATTCCGTGATGTAAGAAAATCTAAGGATGTCCAAATCTCCTAAAAGCAAAGGCATTCCACTCATAACTCGTTTCGCTCAAACAATTCGTTCCATGCCTTTAACGGAGATTTGAACACCCTAAGTTTTTCTAAACATCACTCCATATACGCGACAAACAGAGCACCAAGTCTTTCTCATGTCGTGCTTGGCCAATGATA